>JAQUTS010000059.1 GCA_028694275.1 Candidatus Gastranaerophilales bacterium | reverse complement strand
ACTGATAAGAATAACCCTCGCTTCATATTTCACCGCAACAGCTTTTGGTGTATTCCAAAAACAAACAAACAGATCAATGACCAAAGCCCTTGGTGTTGCAGGTGCAATGGTTGTCGCATCAGAAATCCTCGGCCGTCTTCTGGTCGGAAACCCTATCTTGCCTACAAATAAAAGAAGGCTTGAAGAAATCAATGAAAAAAACAAAAACTCAGACAACCTTGTAATCAAATTCGGTCGTATGCTTACAGGCGAAAGCAAACAATCCTCCAATACAGCCAAAACATATGATAGTACTGCACAAAAAATCACTCTGCCTGAAAAATACATCAAAACTCGCTCCCAAACCAAGTTTTTTGGCAACGAAGTGCAAGAAAATACAAACTTCACGGGGGCAATTCCTAAAAAATACAAAAAAGATGAACTCAACAATCTTTTGAGCTTAATCGGCGAAGTTGACCCAAAAATGAAAGACTATTACGAAAAAAATATTCTAAAAAACCTTCAAAGAAAAGGTAAAATTGCAAAAGAGGCTATAAGCCAAGGCTTTGAGGCTGCAACAAAAGATATGTCAGAAATCGAAATAGGCGAAACCATAACACGCGGAGAAAAAATCAAAAAAGCAATCCTTTCTCCTTTCGTTTGGCTAAAAAACATAGCCGTAAACTCTTATAAAGGAATCAAAATACTATTCTCCAAAAAAGACACTTCAACAAAAACACAAAAAACACTTCAACAAATAGAAGCTCAAGGGCTCAACAAAGACTACCAAGAAGCCTTGTCTGACTTCAAAAAAACAACTGCGTTCCAAAAGAAATCCAAAATGTCCGATGATGAAAAAGTAGCATCCTTTGCGGAAGGATTTTTGATTCTTCAAGGAAGAGGATTCAAAGAAGAAATCCAAGGAATCCAAAACTCCCTTGAATGGCTCAAAAAAGCAGTCGGAGTCAAAAAAGTCGACACCGATAATGTTAATGAAGTCGTCAAAAATATACTTAACAAAAAACAAGACCCTGAAGTTCAAAAAAGGCTCAAAGACATCGGTAATAATATGAACAAAATGTCATTCACCGCTTATGCCAAAGATTATGCTGACTATGACACTTCTAAATACGCCGTAGCCAACAACTACACAGCGAGACTTCTTTCTACAACATTCCTGGTTTTTGATGCTTACAACTTGACAATGCTGCACAGTAATGACAAGAAAAAAGCCGTCGATAACGGATCGCAATATGCAACACAAGAGCTCACAAGAACAGCTATGTCATCATACATAATCAGCGCAACAAATACAGTATTCCAATCCTTATACAACTCAAGCTTGGCAGGTGCGTTGGCTCTTACTGCAGCATCATCTGCCACAGTCGCCGTCCTCTCAAGGCTTGCAGTGGGCAATTCTATCACCCCCAAATCTCACAAAGAACTTCTTGAGCAAGAAGAACGCAACAAGAAAAATCCTATGCTAAAAGTCACAGCAGCAATGGTTGGTAAAAGTATGAAAAAAATGGACTACGGCGAAAAAACAAAAAAGGATGTGAAATAGAAATGAAGCGATAAGCTTTATTTCTATGAAACTGGACTATAGCGACGTAAGAGTTTGAAAAACAAACTCCACAGGAGCAAACAAAAAAGGATGTGAAATAGAAATGAAATCGGACTTAGACAGCGAAATTAAAGACCAATTCCATAATGTTAAGCTTTTTAAAGTTGAATATTACCCTTACAAACGTTGCCATGACAGGTTTTTTATTTTTTAATGTAAAAGTTTTTTAAAAACTTGGTACATTTTTTTCTTGAGACGTTATAAAATCATATATATAGGTATCGTTTTCACAATTATAGAGAGGTGAATGATTTGGGCACTATTACAGAACTTAATGAGGGTCTTAGAAAAGTCTCTAAGGATGACACGTTTTCAACATTAGATGTAAAAAGAATGTTGGGAGTTGACGATCGCGAAATGAGAACTCTTTGCAAAAGAGGTCAAATCTCATTGAAAAAAGATATCCATACAGACAGAACTTTCTTCTTGAAAGATGATGTCGAAATGCTTAAAAAACTTAAAAATCTTCATGTAAAAACTGCAGAGGTTGAAGCTCGCAAAAATCTTCATGAAGTTACTCAAAGAATCAATTCTATCAGCAACACTTCTTCTGTTGATACAAGAAGCCTAAAATCACAAGCACCCATTGAAAGACCTATCAAGATGCTTGCCAAACCTCAAGAAACTCAAATGACTCAAAGCCTTGATTTCAATGAAGAAATGCTTAGTGCAAACGGTGATAACCGTGAGCTTAAAATGCTTATTAAAAACCTTGTAATTTCTCAAGAAAACGTTGTAAAAAGACTTACAAAAGTCCTTGATGAAAAACTTGAAGGTATGGATGAAGTTGTTGTTGAGCTTATCAGATGCAAAACCGAAAACGAAAAAATGCAGCAGCAAGTTAACAAACTTACAAAAGAAAACTATGCTCTAAAATCAAGAATGGCATCATACAAGCCTGTCGGTTTCGGTCTTTATATTAAAAAACAAGAAGACAGTATTTATCTTTAATCAGACTTTGAGCATTCTTCAATGTATAATATAAGTATGAAGAGCTTGAAGCGGATTATGCCAAAATGTATTTTGTTTTTAATTCTGTTATTCACAGGATTATTTAATATTGCTCTTTGTGCCGATTCTAATTTGGTTTATGAGCAATATTTTACAAGTTCAATCAACGGGGAAAAAATCGGATATAGTTTTGTCGAGCAAAAACTTACACAATACAATAACCAAAACGTAATTTTAACCCACAAACACATACAGCAGCAAATCAAAAAATTCGGTCTTCCTGTTGAAATCATCCAAGATATCAACTTCTATGAGACTACCGATTTAAAACCGCTAAGAATAGAGTTTTCATCCAAATCTGCAGATTCAAAAACTACAAGTTATTTGGATTTTTCCGACAACGGGAAAGCCTTTATTTCGGCACAAAATTCAAACCCTAAAGAAATTGCACTAACAGGCAATATTTTATTCCCCTGCGCAATAGAAAAACTATTTAAGGAAAAAAACCAGGCCCCAATAATCGAATACACAACTATCGACCCTGAAAATAACTTCCGTCCGGTAGAAATAAAAGCGACAAAAGACAAAGATCGCTACAATATAAGCTTGAGCATCCTTCCAAACGTCCAAAACAGCCAATGGAGAGATATTCAAGGACGAGTAACCAAGGAATATTCCTCTTTTTTGGGCATAGAACAAACTCTCTCAACAAAAGATGAAGCGATAAGCACTATAACAGATATTTTTGAAAAAAGTAAAATCTCAACAGCGGGAAAAATCAGCAACATAAAAAGCGTAAAAGAAATAACCTACAAGATTTCGCTTGCAAACTTCCCATCAGGCAGCTTGCCCGATTTTATAAATTCTCAAAGAATCATACAAATCAAAAACAATACAGCCTATATCAAGGTAAAGCAAAGAAATTATAAGGATCAGGTGTTCAAATACCCTCCCAAAAGTAAAAATGTCAAAACATACCTAAAACCCACACTTTATCTTGATTATCAGGATAAAGAAATTGAGCTTACAACGGCAAAACAACTTCACAATATAAGTAAAGACAGCTATAAAATAGCCAAAACCCTTGCAAACTACGTCAATAAAGAAATAAAAACTCAACCGAACAAAACAAAAATCAAAAAAGCCTCCCAAACCCTTACCGACAAATGCGGAGATAAAACAGACAAAACAATTCTACTCGCAGCAATGCTGAGAAAAGCCCACATTCCGGCAAGAATAGTCGTCGGTGTCAAATACGACACCACCCCTGAAACATCCTTCAATTACCATTGTTGGGTCGTTGCCAAAATAGGTAATGAATGGTCATCTTTGGATGAATCGGTATTTGAGCAGGATTTAAGCACTGTTGATTATATTGCACTTGCCGATGCTGATTTTGCCCTAAACAAACCTATGGATGAGCAGCTTATCGGTTATTTGGACAAACTTTCTAAAATGAAAATCAACTTCCTCGATTTTTCACTCGTTGAAGCTATCGCACCATCAGACATTGATAATAGCGTCAAACTCTCTGATATGGGTATTTTTGACTACATAAAAAACGCAGGCCTAAGCGCAGATGAAATCGACTACAAAAAATCCTCCAATGATGATCGCAAATTTCTTCAACTTAGCAATATAACATCACAAAAATACCTAAACCAAGCCTACAACGCGTATATGAAAAATGACATCGACTCATCTATTTCAAACTTCGAAAAGGCATTTGATCTGACGCCTATTAATGACGACTATTCAAACATCGACTATGCAAACAAACTCTCATCATTAGGGCTATTTACCCTTGCCAAAAGCAGGCTTGCCAATATATCTGATTATCAAATTTGGGAAAATAAAATAGAAAATCTATACAAAATGTATCTTCCCAAAGTCACACCTGATGCCAATGAAGAAAAAATCTGCGCAGGAATTCTCTCACGCACAAGCTACAGTGTCGAGTCCCTTGATTTGCACGATATAGAAAACACTTTCAACAACAAATACAAAAAATCCGACTACATCAACTACGTCTTGGCGAGAGTATATTTTGTCAAAAAAGATGATAAAAAAGCCCTTCGGCACATAAATAAAGCCATCGCACAAAATCCGAATAACTACTTGTATAGGATTTTGAAGGCAAATATCCTCGCCTCAAAACAAAACTATAATGCAGCCGTAAATGAACTCTCAGCACTCCTTGAGAGAAACATAAATGACCGAGAACTCGCCTATGGAATAAAACTGCACAAATACTATATGCTTTCGCTAAAAAGCAAAAAACCAGCAGAAAGAAACTACAATCTCGCAAGATTCTACCTTATGAGTAATCAAGAAGAAAGAGCAAAACAACTAATGCTCAAAAACATAGAAACCAGAAGAAACCTCTCTGACTACAATCTTTTGGCGAGAGTTTATTTTAATTCATCAGATTTTGCAAATGCAACACAAACTTATGAAAAAGCATTAACCATAAAAGAAAAAGACATCACTGCAACAGAAGGTCTTGGCAATATCGCATACATACAGCACAACTACAAAAAAGCCTGTGAACAATACGAAAAAGCCCTTTCTTATAACAAAAAATCAGATAAACTCCTTTTGAAAATCGCAAATTGCAAGCGCGATATGTCAGATGACAAACAAGCTCTTGAACTTTATTATCAAGTTCTTAAGCTTGATCCTGAAAACTTTTTTGCAATGTATAACATAACCCAACTAAACAAAAATGATACTGAAGCAAAAGCCATCTACAAAAAAATACTATCAATAAATCCCAACTTCGCACCCGCTTGGCTTGGATTGACAAGAGCCGCTCTGATAGAAAAAAACACTTTTTTGGCAAGACAATATCTTCTTAATATGTCTCACATAAATAACTCAAACCCTGTCTATTATTACTATTCAGGGTTAATCGAAATTATGGATGAAAACTACTCATACGCAAGACGTGATTTCAATACTGCGTTGCAGCTCAATCCAAATTTCACTCCCGCAAGAGTCGAACTTGAAAAACTAAGATAACCAAACTCAGCTTCCTTTGATTGTTCCCAAAGCTACTTGGTTATAAAAATAATTCAAAATTTGATACGCATTGTATCCTTGTTTAGCAAGATTATTAGCTCCATACTGGCTTAAACCTACACCATGCCCTTTTTTGCCTACATTATCATCATAAGAAAAAACCGAATGCAAATAAGGCAAATCTTTACTTCCCCAAGCTTCTGAAGGGAGTCTTGTTTTGCCACCTGCTGAAGCACTGTAATATGCATTTATGACTTTTTTATTGTAGACCAAAACCTTACCTCTTGTCTCCAAGACGGCTTTTGTTGTTTTTGCTTTTTCGCCTGTTGCACCGTTATAAGCCTGATCTTCAGGGGTATCTTTCAGATCGTACCCGCGAGAAACCCTCTTGCCCAAATTAGATATTGCATAACTTCTTGCGGCAATTGCCTGAGCCTTAAGAGCTTCTTCATCCCAAGATGAAGGCATCTCAGATGGGACAACGCCCAAAAGATATTCTTCCAAAGACAAATCGTTTATGACAGTCAAATCATCATAAATCCTTTTTACAATCAAAGCACCCCTGTACCATTTTTCTTTTGTTGATACAAAACCGTTGGAACAATTAAGTATCAAATAGTTTGTGCCTGTATTATAAAATCTTCCGTCATCAAGCTTGATTGCTATGCCGCGTTTGGTAGATTTGATATCATATCGGCACATAGCACGCAATGGCATAACAGTCCGCCCTGTATTACCGTCTGTTACAACTCCCGCAGTAGAAACAGCAATATAACTGTTTTTTACATCGTCTTGTAATCCTATGGTAATAGCGGAGCTTACTCTTGTTAAGAGTAAAATAATAAATAAACTTATAAATAACCTTAATCTCATAATTACATTATTAATTGGATTTGAAATCCAAACATCAATTAAAAAGACTATCTTAGCCAAATTTTGTTATTTTTGAGAATTAGATAATAAAGATTACATTAATTCCTAATGAAAAAAATTTTAAATATGTTAAATTTTAAAAGACCGATATAAAAAGGAGACCAAAATGGCAAAAATTGAAATATATACAACCAATTATTGCCCTTATTGCAAAAAAGCTAAATCGCTTTTTGAACAATTGGGCGTAGACTATGAAGAACATGACATCACCGATAATGAAGATGATATTATGGATTCTTTAATCAAAAAAACAGGCATGAGCACAGTTCCTCAGATTTTTATAGACGGAAAACTCATAGGCGGATGCGATGACCTTTATGCATTGTACAAAGCAGGCGAGCTTGAAAAACTTCTATAAAAATAAAAGCCCTCTTAATTGAGGGCTATAAATTTTTAAGAACACTAACCAACTTCCTACATAGAGGAGTTATACCTTTTTTTATGCTTCAGGTGCTTCAGATCCGCCTTCAGGGGCTTCTGAGCCACCTTTAGGGGCATCAGGACCATCACCCTTTGGTGCTTCAACTTTTGAGCCTTTTTTAAAGATTTTGTTATATTTTTCTACAACAAAATCATCTATTGATTTTAATGGTTTCTTGATATATTTATCAACAAAGCTTGTAGCTTCACCTTCGATCGGTTTGAGCCAGCCTTTACTGTGAGCCAGTCTGTTTGCTCCTACCAAAGCTCCTGCCACACCTAATGTGATAAGGAGTCCTTTTAAGAAACCGCCTTTTTTCTTTTCTTGTTTTGGTCCTTCGTAAACATCTTCTGCAGGCCCATTAAGTGGTGCTGCTGAAGCCGCTTGATATCCGTAAGGAGTCTGTGGCTTGTTCACCAATTCAACAAATCCGGGGTTTTGTCCGCCGTTTACATTTCCAACAACCATATGCCACTCCTTTTTTAATTTACGCTTAACCTACTTCATGTAAAACATCCGAAGGAACTTTGTTGCTAAAAATGCTTAAAATTGTTAACTTTTATTAAAAAACACTTTATAATAAACTAAGAAAAAGAGGTTTTTGCATAAGCAAAATTACCCGAACAACAACCAACACTAGATTAAGAAAGGCAAACAAAAGTTGAGCCAGGCAATTATTACAAAAAACGCCAAGCTTGCTGCCGATAACATTATAGTAGGAGTCGAAAATCCCGTTCTGAGAAAGAGACTCTACGTCTACGCTAATGTTATCGAGTCTGTTGCGGATTTTATGTCTGCAATAGGATTCAGCGTATCAACAAAAGACAGCCTGTACAAAAACATCCCCATTGCCCAAAAATTCGATATAGCAGATTTTTATATAGACAGAGTCAGAGCAGATGTAAGGTTCATAGACAATGTAACAAACTCTGTCCTTATCCCAAAAGCTCATAAAGATTTTGGCATAGAACCCGATCTTTATATAGTAATAAAAACGGATGACGCCCTAAAAATAGTCGAAATAATCGGCTTTATCCCAACTGAGCAGATTATTTTCGATAAAGAAATACAGAATTTTTATATTTTAAATTCAAAAAAACTCATCCCCATCGAAAAACTCAAACAACTTTCATACTCCATTCAGCCCAAAAGATACACAGCAGAAATAACACAAGATGATATTTATCACTTGTTTTTAAAAATGCAAGAAGAAACACTTCCCGAAAAATCGCTGCGTGTACTTATGCACAGCCTTTTAGGTAATTTATATTTCCTCAAAAAACTCAATCTTGTCCAAAGAATGGACACCATATCGCAAAATCTCAGCTCAATGCCTGACATTTTGAATGATTTTGCACCTGTAATAATCCAAGACTTTGCAGATGATGACCTTGGAGGAATGGATAATATAGAAGAAGTTGAACTCTTTGGAAATGAGCAAATCATAGAAGTGCCTCAAAATGATATTAACGAAGTCCTTGATGAATTAAATATAGAACCGGGCAAAGATTTAGAGTTTGAACCTTTGTTCAAAACAGAGAAAAAACCGCTTATTTTGCATATAGTGGCTGTTATTCTGATAGGAATAGGGCTTTTATCAACAGGTTTGAACAAAAAAAACCATGGCCCCCAAGCACCTGATCCCACACAAAAAATTGAAACAATAAACAATGCAATAATCCCAAACCTATCAACAAAAGTGAACAAACTCTCTTGGGGCGTATCAAGCAAAGTTTCAAAGGATTCAGAACTCTTAAACTACCTAAACTGGATTGGACAAATCATCAAATCTGATTTATCAGACAAATTGCAACTTTCCATTGAAAATCCAAAAGAAAAGGCCCTAAAAGCAACCATAGTACTGGATAACAATGCCAACTTCAAAAGTTGCACAATCAAACAATCAAGCGGCTCAAAAGAAATTGATGAAAAAACGACCCAAACAATAAAAGATGTTTTTGAAAAAAATCCGCCTCAAAACATTCACACAGACGCACCATTTATACGCGCTATTTTAATCATAGACCTGTAATTATGATATATTAGAAATAAATCAAGGAAGCTTAATGACGATACAAGCACAGCACAAGGAGCTTATAGAATTATCAATAAAAAGAAGTCCTAATTTCAAAGGAAATGAGGTTCTTTTTGATGCTTTTTGTGAGGAAGTATACGCCCGAATAAAAAGCACTTTGGATCTTTTAGGAGACAAGACTCCTCCTCAAACTTACCTTGATAAAATTACCCAAAAAAGTATTTTGCATGTTCTGAAGAACAAAAAACGTCTCAATGGCGGTATTCATGACGGAGAAGCCCCTATTGATAATCTATTGTCTTTCAACATAAATCAAAACGGCGAAACGGTTTTTGAAATTCCATACCCAAATTCTGAAAGGGAAAAAATCTCCGTTCTGCACGAACAGCTAAAAGTCCTCATCAACAAGCTTTATCGGCTGCAGGAAAATGAACCTGAAAAAGAATTCCTGAAATTATACGAACTGAGATATAATAAAAAACTGAATATAACAAACTTGGCGCACAAGTTGGAAATGTCTGAAGCACAAGTAAGTCAAAGGTTATACGAACTTTTGGCAAAGTTGAACGATTATTAGGGGTAAGAAAATGATTTGTCCTAAATGCAAAACTTAAAATTCTGATGAAGCTGTTTTTTGTGCCCATTGCGGGTTCAAGCTCAAAACCATCTGCCCAAAATGCAAAATGACAAATGCACTCAACGCCCCAAAATGCAGTCATTGCGGT
>JAQUTS010000058.1 GCA_028694275.1 Candidatus Gastranaerophilales bacterium | reverse complement strand
GTATTTTAATTGATGAAGCAAGAACACCTCTTATTATAAGCGGCCGCCTTGAACAATCAGCTGAAGCTTATAAAACAATGGCAAAACTTGCCCCAAAACTAAAAAAAGAACTCGATTATACCGTCGAAGAAAAAAATAAAAACGTGATTTTGACAGAAGAAGGCATAGACCGCGCGCAAGAAGTACTTGGAATCGAAGATCTTTTTGATGCTTCAAACCAATTTGCCCACCATCTTTTGCAGGCACTAAAAGCCAAAGAACTTTTCAAAAGAGATACGGATTATGTCGTAAAAGATAATGAAATCGTAATCGTTGATGAGTTTACGGGAAGGCTTATGCAAGGTCGCCGCTGGTCTGATGGATTGCATCAGGCAATAGAAGCCAAAGAAGGAGTCAAAATCCAAGATGAAACCCAAACCCTTGCAAGTATCACATTCCAGAACCTGTTCAGGCTTTATCCCAAATTATCCGGTATGACAGGTACTGCAATGACAGAAGAGGCTGAATTCGGCAAAATATACGGCCTTGAAGTTACACAAATTCCGACAAACAAAATCGACCAAAGAAAAGATATGACAGATGTTGTCTACAAAACAGAAAAACAAAAATACCTGTCTGTTGTGGACGAAATCATTGAGCAAAACAAAAAAGGACGCCCTGTTTTGGTCGGAACAATAAGCATCGACAAATCAGAACTTCTATCAAGCCTTTTAAAGAAAAGAAGCCTAAATCACAATGTCCTAAACGCCAAACACCACGAACGTGAAGCGCAAATCATAGCCCAAGCAGGCAGAAAAGGTGCAGTAACAATAGCAACCAACATGGCAGGCCGCGGAACAGATATTTTACTCGGGGGAAATCCGGAGTTTTTGGCAAAAGATATCCTTACACAAAAAGGAATCAAACCCGATGACAAAAACTACAAAGAAGAACGCCAAAAAGCTCTTGAGGAAGCCCTTGAGATAACAAAACAAGAACACGAAGATGTCGTCAAAGCAGGCGGCTTACACGTAATCGGTACGGAAAGACACGAATCACGCCGTATTGATAACCAATTGAGAGGTCGTGCAGCGCGTCAAGGAGACCCAGGGTCAACAAGATTTTTCTTATCACTTGAAGATAATCTGATGAGAATATTCGGCGGTGATAAAGTTGCTGCAATTATGAATACACTAATCATCGAAGAAGATATGGCCATTGAATCACCTTTAATTACGCGCCAAATTCAATCCGCACAGAAAAAAGTTGAAACATATCACTTTGATACAAGAAAGCACGTTCTTGAATATGATGATGTAATGAATCAACAGCGTGAAAGATTCTACGCCCAAAGAAGACGTGTCTTAGAAGGTAAAGACCTCAGAGAAGAAATTCTCTATATGATAGATTGTGAAATAACTCGCATTCTTTATACCTACTTGAGCCCTGAAATGGTTCCTTTTGATTATGATCAAGAATCATTGGATGGTCTTGTAGGCTCAATTCATTCAACAATTCCACAACTTGGAAAACTATCAGTGGATGATATCAAAGATCTTCCTTTTATGGAAATTCAAGAAAGATTGCAGCTTTTGGCGAAAAAAGCATACGAAGAACACGAGCAAAGAATCAACGACTCCTACGAAAAACTCTCCGATGAAGACGAAAGCGTCGTAAGACTCATCGAAAAAGATATTTTGCTTAGAGTAGTAGACAACAAATGGATAGATCACTTACACAATATCGACATGCTAAGAGAAGGCATAGGACTCCGTGCTTACGGGCAAAAAGACCCTCTTATCGAATACAAAAGAGAAGCTTTTAACCTGTTTAATGCTATGATGTTTGATATTCAAAAAGAAGTAGTCTCATATCTTTTCAGGGCAAAAGTCCATATCGAAATATTAGGCGAACAAGAAACAAAACTTTCAAAAGCAATGGAACAATTTGTCACAAGTGCCAAATCGGAAGATGAAAAAATAGGAAGAAATGACCCTTGCCCTTGCGGCAGCGGCAAAAAATACAAAAAATGTTGCGGAAAATAAAATGGATATAGAAACAAAAAAAGCACTAGATGAAATAAATCAAAAACTCTCCTTCCACAAGGAGTGTCTTTGACGAAGAGAGCTTAAATGCCCAAATAAAAGACCTTGAAGCAAAGCTTCAAGAACCTGATATTTGGTCAGACCAACAAAAAGCAGGGGAATTGTCTCGCAAATTGAACGAAGCAAAAAAACTCCTCAACCAGCACAATGAATGGCAAAGTCTCTTTGAAGATACACAACTTTTGCTTGAATTAGCAGAAGAATCAGATGATGAAAGCCTAAATCAAGAAGCTCAACAAAACATATCCAAACTTTCAAAAGAACTTGCTCAATGGGAATTTGAGCGCATGTTAAGCGGCGAATATGATCATTGTGATGCACTTTTTACCATCAATGCAGGCGCAGGCGGAACAGACGCACAAGATTGGGCACAGATGTTATTTCGAATGTATTCAAGGTATTGCGAAAGCAAAAACTGGACTATTGAAATAACAGACTCTTCTGATGGTGATGAAGCAGGACTAAAGAGTATCTCTATGAGAGTTTCGGGGCGAAATGCCTTTGGATATCTAAAGGCCGAAAAAGGTGTGCACAGACTGGTCAGAATTTCTCCTTTCAACGCAAACGGCAAACGCCAGACAAGCTTTGCAGCGTGTGAAGTTTCACCAATCATAGAAGATATAGGCAAAAAAATCGAAATCCCACCTGATGAGATTGAAGTCGAAACAATGCGCTCAGGCGGCGCAGGCGGGCAAAATGTCAACAAAGTAGAAACAGCCGTACGAGTGATTCATAAGCCAACCGGCATTGTAATCAAATGCCAACAAGAACGCTCGCAACTAAAAAACAAAGAAATCGCACTTGAGCTTTTGGCATCAAAACTTCTTGCCATCAAACAAGCAGAACATGACCAAAAACTCTCTGAACTCAAAGGTGAAGCAATGGATGTAAACTTCGGCAGCCAAATACGCTCGTATGTTTTTCATCCTTACAAAATGGTCAAAGACCTAAGAACAGGCTATGAAGTGGGCAATGTGGATTCTGTTATGGATGGAAATCTTGATGGGTTCATAGAAACTTATCTCAAATCATAGCGGCTCAAACCCATGTAATCATGGGGTTTTAGCATGTTACAAAAAATTTACATGTGTGATTTTAAAGGCAATTTTTACGATGTTTGCTCTTATTATGATTAAGTAATTTACAAAGGTGGAAAAATGGTTAGTGTTTCAAAATTGACATTCGGAGCGTATGATGTAGCACCGGCAGGACTTACAATAAATCCTGAACCAGTCTCTGAGACTCCTGTTCAAGACAAACACGGATTTATACAAAATGATTTATACGGCACAAAAAAAATGACAAAAGTAGAATCTGCACCAAAAGATTCTTACAATTTTTCAAGTCCCGATGCGCAATACACCCAGTACAACATGCAACGATCTCAAGAAAGAAAAAAGGGTTCTTTGCTAGGCACACTTTTGGTATTAGGCGGATTAACAGCAGGCGGAATTTATGCCTACAAAAAAAGAAAAAATATTTCAGAAGCAGTTACAAAATTCTTCAAAAAATTCAAATCTTCTGAAACAAAAACCCCGGCCAAAACAACTGCTCCTGAAACTCCTGCAAAAACTACTAAAGCAGAAAAAGTTCAACCAAAAAGATCTCCTGCTTTTATTACATTAAAAACCTTTGATGATTATGCTGATTCCACAATCAACAAAGCCATAAATGACAAATACAACAAAATTGAACCAAAAGAGTTCAAGGTCATTTTTGAACATCAAAGTGTTGATAAAAAGCGTGAATCTTTGCTCAAATTATATGAATTGGCAAAAATTTACACCCTAAAAGATACTCAACCGCAGATCAAAATCATTATGCCTGAGGCAATGGCAAAAGATGCTGATTTTATTGTGGATATGTTCGGCAAAAACAGAACAGATGAACTGGATGCCGCTTTACTCAACAGAATTGAAGGTTTCAGCCTGTCAAAAGCTATCAAAACATCAGCAGAAACCAATGATATGATAGTCGACAAACAAGTACGACACAGCGTAAATGCAGAATCCATACCGGATACAGGCAAAAAAGTCGGTAGAAACATAAAAGACTTTTTCAAAAGATTATTCTAAGACAAAAAATAGACCACACGGTCTATTTTTCTTTATAAACCCCCTGGACGATGTTATTTGGCCCAAAACCATATATTCTAATCATGTAGAGGCGAAAAATTATACGCCGACTTAAGGGGAAAAATAGGGGATAGTGAGTGAGGATGGATAAAAGTATTCTTAATAGCAGAGTTTCTTGCAAAAATATCTTAATGACCGTGGCTCTTTTATTTATTATGATGATGCCAAAAGCTCAAGCCATAGTCGAAACACCTGCCACATTGAACGGTATTGAGGTCAAACCTCTTAACGGTTCTTATGAAATAACTATTGACGCGGATAAAGCTGTTCCTGTCAAAACAAATTCAACAGACAGAAATTCTTTATCTATTGAGCTAAAAAACATTACACCATCAAAATCTGTAAATACTGTATACAATAATGCAGGCAATATTGACCATATTTTGATACAACCAATGGGCCAAGATGTAAAAGTAACCGTTCAAGGGATGAATGCAGGTGCTGCTTCAGTTCTTTTGGATTCACCCAAAATTCCTACATCAATGCTTCAAGCAACTCCACAAACAGAAATTACACTCAACAGATCAATAGACAGCTACACTCCTATTACACCGGATGATGATGCTCTAGATTTAGGAAATATTTTTTCTTTAACGGCTGTTGATTTTCACAATCTTCTGACTCCATCAGGCCTTGGATGGCTTGTAGGTCTTGGAATTATCTTTATGGTTCTTTTAAGAAGCCTCATCAATACAGAAAAAGAAGCCAAACAATATTCAGAGTTTTCACCAAAAGATATTCTTAGACAAAAAGAAGCTCTTAGAAAATCAGGCGAAATTGATCTTAAAGAAGAAATCACAAAAGCTCAAAACAGGTTCAATGACAGCATGCTGCGCAAACAAGGCATACAAGAGCAAAATGCTTCCATCAAAAACTACGGCATAAAAGAGTACCAAAACTCTCAAGTAAATCCATACAAAAAAGTTTCCAAAACGCCAAATGTTTCAATACCTGTAAAAAATACTGAAGAAACAACACCAAAATTGAACAAACTCCAAGAAGCCGTAAAAGCTATAAATGATAAAAATAATCCTCAAAATCAAGAACCTGAAAAAGCAATAGCGGCAACAAAAACCAAAATTACCAAAAGAGATCTGAGCAAAGCGCAAACAAGATTGAACAATATGAAGTTTCTAGAAAATATGACAAGAATCTATGAAAAAAGCGGAAGAGTTGATCTTGCGCAAAATATCAAAGAAACAATGAAAAAAAGAAGTACCTAACAATCAAACAGAAAAGTTAAAGCGGCCACTTTAAAAGTAGCCGCTTTTATTATAAGTGGAACTTTCGATATCAATTTTTCAATTTTCAAAAGAAATTTTCTCAAAAATAGAGATTTATTATTTAAAAATACCCTTTTATGTAGAAATTTTAACAAAAATCTTCAAAAAGCTTCTTTTTGAAAATTTTATGATAAATTATAAACAGCATCTAAATATTTATATATTCTGTAGTCCAAATGAAAAATAGATAAGCGAGGTTTCTGATGAAAATTCAAGAAAAGCCGTTTTTTGCCGTGCAAAAAACGCCAAATTATACTACTCCAATTAACCAAAGCAAAATAAAATTCGCACAAAAACATGACACTGTTTCTTTTGGTAATAGATTCCCTATGAGTCTTGAAAAAACCAAAGATCTTGCAAACGCCCTGACAACAAGCACATCAGGAGTAAGAAGAATCGGCAAAGAATATAATGAAATAATAGAACCTTTAACCAAAGGAGTTATGGCATATTGCGCGGAGAACAAAATTAAAAACATTGTACTTGCAAATGACACAAGAGAAATAACCTCCAAAGCCGGCAAAAAAATAACCCAAATGCTTATAGATAATGGCTTTAACGTGCATGTTCAAACAAAAGGTTTCACGACAAAATCAAAAACAAACAACATCGCACCCGTATCAACGCCTCTTTTGGCAAATGCAACAAGAGAAATAGCAAAACAAAAAGGCGAAAAAACCTTCGGGATTTTGTTAACACCAAGCCACAATCCTTGGGAATACGGCGGGTATAACCTTGTAACAGATGAAGCTACAATTGCCCCCGCCCATATAACCCAACAAATCGGGAGCTTGATGGAAAAAATGGCAAAAGGCGAAGAAATAAACACAAAAGTCTCATCTCAAAAAGGCAAAATCAAAAAAATAAACCCGCTTGAAATGTACAATAAATTCATCAATAAAAATGTCGGATTCGATTGGGAAGCAATCAAAAAAGCCCGAGTCCCCGTGATTTATGAAGACCTTAAAGGCGCAGGAAAAACAAGCTTTCCCCAATTTATGAAAAAAAACGGCGTGTCTTTAGAAGGGCATTTATCTTCTGAAACTCCCGGGCCAAATCCTGTTGACAAAAATCTAAGCTCACTAAAAACAGCCGTAGAAAATCATAAATCACCTCTTGCTATGGGACTTGCCAATGATGGTGATGCGGACAGATTCGGTGTTATTTATAAAGATAATAAAGGCAAAGCACAATTTATGAACCCCAACGATGTGATTTTGCTCATCGAACATCACATGTTTGAAAACAGAGGGATGAACAAAAAAGCAAACACAGTCGTAATCAAAAACCACGCAACATCACCAGAAATTGATGCTTTAGCAAACAAGCACGGAGCCCAAACAATTCAAACACCTGTTGGTTTCAAATATATTGCAGAGGATTTTGTCGAACTTGAAAAACACGGCAAAAAAGTTGTCGTAGCCGGCGAAGAATCAGCAGGCCTAACCGTACATGGAGATATCCCCGAAAAAGACGGCCTTGTTGCTCTCACTCTCCTTGTAGAACTTGTTGCGAAAGAGAAAAAACCTTTAGGACAAATTCTGACAAATGTAAAACAAAATTTGGGAGTTCACTACAAAACAAAACTGACCAACTTTGAATTTGCAAACGATACCCAAAAAAATACAACAGTAGGGTTTTTTGATAAATTCCTAAAAGGTGAAGAAACGGAATTTGCAGGGTTCAAAGTCGACACAAAAAAAACCCAAGCACACAATGAAGCCATACTAAAATACAAACCATCAGGAGACGGAACAAAATTATTCTTAGAGAGCGGAAGCGAAGTCCTATTGAGAAAAAGCGGAACAGAGCCTATCGTAAGAGCCTATGTAAATGCCGCCGGTGAAAATCCTGAAAAAGCAGCCGGGAATTTTGAAATTTTGAATAACGCCATGCTCAAAATTGCAAATGATAACGGGGGTCAAGCCCACTAATCAAAACCAATTCCCAGCAAAAAGACCGCTAAATGCGGTCTTTTTGCAATAAAATTTTCTTTGTTAGCCTACCAATTCACTATCATCAGATTCTGATGCTTTTACCATTATGGCATGCTGAATCGGTTTTTCTTTTTTGATAGTAGGGTCAAAAGATTGCTCATAACCGAACATCATATCTTCACGCCCTCTTTTAGACTGTGTTTCATCAACCAGTTTTTTTGCCAAGTCAGCAATCTCATATACTAGTTGATATTTATTTTCAGCTTTTTCGTTTAAGTCCCATGCGATTTTTGTTATTTGATCCATGTTATTTGTCTCCTATATTTCTTTAATATAACATTACCAAAATTTCATATCAATAGGTAAAAAAAAAATTGTCGGAGAATTTTTGATAAGCCCAAAAAATAACGTAAAAAGATGATTTCATATTTTGCAACATGGGGTTTAATAATAGAGGTTAGTTATAACTTTCAATAAGCGGAGTGGAAATGGACATAACATCGATTTTTGGTATTTTCTTTGGAATATTCTGTATTCTCTTAGGACAGATGCTTGAAGGCGGAAACATGCAGCAACTGATGCAAGTAACCGCTGCTTTTATCGTATTTGGAGGTACAGGCGGTGCGGTTATTCTGAGCTTCCCATTAGAAGATATTATTCAATCCCTAAGAGAAACCAAGCTCGTTTTTTTAACAGGTCCTGTAAAATATGAATCTGTAATTGAAAAAATGATGGAATATGCGCAAAAAGCCAGAAAAGAAGGCATAATCTCACTTGAGAGCGATGCAAAAAACGAAACAGATCCTCTTTTAAAAATGGGATTAGAAGCCGTAGCTGACGGTGCTGATCCTGCCTTGGTAAAAGATATGTTAGAAACTTTTTTGAGTCGATTGGAAGAACAAAAAAATGGTGCTGCCAAAGTTTGGGAATCATTCGGCGGTTACTCACCAACAATCGGTATCATCGGCGCGGTTCTTGGTTTGATTCAAGTTATGCAAAACCTCTCTGACCCCTCCAAACTTGGTGCCGGTATTGCAGTTGCTTTCGTTGCAACGGTATACGGTGTAGGGGCAGCAAACTTGATTGCAATTCCGATGAGCACCAAAATCAAACTTAAGGCAAAACAATCTTTTGTAGCCAAAGAAATGATGATTGAAGGTATCCTTGCAATACAAGCAGGAGAAAGCCCTACATTAATTGAAAGAAAACTGAACGCATATATCGTTGATGCAAAACCAAAAAGCTAAAAACTCAAAAGGCTAAACAATGGCTAAAAAGAAAAAACATGAAGAACACGAAAACCTTGAACGTTGGCTAGTTTCATACGCCGACTTTATGACGCTTTTATTTGCAACTTTTGTTGTTTTATACGCCCTTTCACAAATTGACGTTGAGTCTTATGCAAACTTGCAAGATTCAATAAGAAAAGCATTTGCCGCACCATCCGTAATAGAAGGCTCGGACAGTATTTTGCCCAACTCATCCAATAGCATGCTTGACCCTGCAGGTCCTGGCGGAACGTCAACAGATAATTCTTTTGTTCCTCCTATTATGGAATATCTGAGTGCAAAATATGAAGAAAAGTCCTTCAAAGACATAAAAAAAGAACTGGAAAAAATGGATAAATCAGGCGAAATAGAAGGCGTCGAAGTCACTATGGATGATAGAGGCCTTCATATCAATTTAAAAGATTCTGATTTATTCTTCCGCTCAGGAGATGCTCAATTAAAACCAAATACATACAAAACTATGAATAAAATAGCAGAACTTATTCGTAAAAAATTCGCAAAACACCTTATCAGAATAGAAGGACATACAGATAATATACCGATAAGATCAGATAAATACCCCTCAAACTGGGAGCTTTCATCCGCAAGGGCATGCTCTGTTGCAAGATTTTTTGTGGACAAAGATTTTGAACCCGCACTCATCTCTGCCATCGGTTATGCAGATAATAAACCGCTCGTTGCCAACAATTCAGAAAAAAACAGACGCAAAAACAGACGTGTCGAGATTGTAGTACTAAAAAACAAGCTTGCTGGCTCAGAACCCAAAGGGCATGAGGCTATAAAACCTTCTGAACAAGATAATCAAGAAGCCGAAAAAGAAGCAATAGGCAAAACCACAGCTTCTGCAGTGGATGCTTTGCTTGATGCAAATTCAAAAGATACCCAAGGCGTACTAATCATAAAAGACAACCCTCAAAAAGAAAGAGCTCAAGCGATTAAACGTCTTCAAAATATGGAAAGAGAAA
>JAQUTS010000057.1 GCA_028694275.1 Candidatus Gastranaerophilales bacterium | reverse complement strand
TTTGAGTTGACGTTCCTTTTCAATGCGAATTTTTTCAGCATCAATATCAGCATCTTCAGGTATTTGCTCAGGTTGAATATTATCTTGTTCAGAGTATTGGAAAGAGGTTTTTTTCATAGCTTCCTCGAGATCAAACGCCCCATCTGAAAATGAAGTATCTTCGTCTTCTTTTTCATCTTGATCGTAATGAGACTTATCAAAAGTTGCTGGCTCGTCCTCAGAAGAACTAGATGAAGCTTCTTGAGTTAAAGCAGCATCTTCATCACTAACAACTTCTGTACCTACAGAAGTTTCAAGCTTGGTAACTTCTTCTTTAAGTTTTTCGATCTCCTCTTCAAGTCTTTGTTCGGAAATAGTTTTAGAACCCTGGACTACAAAGCACGCAGGGAGCCCCCCATATACTTGATGAAATGAGACGCATTCGCAACATTTGCCATTATTTGTGCACAGATACGTTTTTTGTTCTTCTTGTGCCAAAGGTGTTTCAGACTGCATTAAGATGCTCCAATACAAAAAAATATGACTATAACCATTCTTAAGAATTTAACGAGCTTTAAAAAACCTCCTATTGGTTGCATTCTCGCCGTCGCCGATCGGAACCTTTAGAGAAGACATACATTTGGGGCAACATCCAACATAATGAGTGCATTGAGCATTTTGGTATAATCTGCCATACACATGGCAACACTCAAAATAAACTCCCAAAAATTTTTTAGGATCCCTTTTAGTCTCTTTTTCAGATTCCATTTATTTTTACCCAGTAAAAAAAGCTATTCTTATTAAAAGTATATCGGTATTTTAAACTATTTCTTTATATATTTTACCCTTATTTTCACAAAAATTAACAAAGTAACCGACTTATGTTAAAATTTTCTAATGATTAATATAGCTAAAATAGTCGAAATATTAAAAAATGCAGACACTCCCCAAAGTGATTTTGTTCAGTATACAGAAAAACACAAAAATCCATTCATAGTATTGATTTCGTGCATACTCAGCCTAAGAACAAAAGATGAAACAACCTATCCTGCAACTTTAAGAATGCTAAAATTAGGCTCAACTCCTGAGGACTTTTTGCACGTATCCCAAGAAGAACTAGAAAAAGCAATTTACCCTGTAGGTTTTTATAAAAACAAAGCAAAACAGATTTTAGAAATTTCAAAAACCCTTGTTAAAAAACACAATTCACAAGTTCCTAAAACCATTGAAGAATTAATAAAATTTAAAGGAGTTGGGAGAAAAACAGCCAACTTAACGCTAGCAAAAGGGTACGGTATTCCTGCAATTTGTGTAGATGTGCACGTACACAGGATTTGCAACAGATTGGGTTATCTCAAAACAAAAGAACCTGATGAAACAGAACTGGTACTAAGAAACATACTCCCCAAGCAATTTTGGCTGGATTTCAATACCATACTTGTCACCCACGGACAACAAATTTGTAGACCAATAGGCCCAAAGTGCGATATTTGCCCAATTTCAGAGTTTTGCAACAAACTAATTTAAGCGTGCAATAACTCTATTAATGGATTCTTTTTCTTCTTCAGGCAAATCAAACTGAAGATAATCCTCAAAATACTCTTTGGCATCTTCATTTTCACCACGCGCCATAAAACAAAGACCCAGTTTTTTATAAGCAGGATAATATGTTTCATTCACATTAACAGCTTTTAAAAAATTAGACATCGCCTTATCCACATCTCCTGATGCCTCATAAGCACAACCTGTATTAAAGAATAAATCAGCATTATCAGTGATTTTTTCTAAAACAAGTTCATAATTTTCTATCGCGCTGCCATAAACTCCCAACTCAAAATACAGCCGTGCAAGCTCATATCTTGCAGCCAAATCATCATGATCCGATTCCAAAACCTTATCCAGCTCATCAATAGCTATATCAAGTCTTGAGTCCATAATATAGACCTGCGCCAGCGCAAATCTGAGATAATTTTCATCAGGCATAAAAGCAACCGCATCTTGCAAAACACCTATTGCAGACATCATATCATTTGATTCGATATAAACATCCGCCAAATTTTTATATAATTGCTTGACTTTAGGATCTGCATAAATACCTTTCATATAGTATTCAATAGCTTTATTAAGATCTCCTTTTTTGAAATAAGAAGTCCCGATATTATTCAAAATCCCTGCATTTTTAGGATCTTGCTGCAAATATTCTTCAAAAATTTCTATCGCACCGTCAAAATCATCTTCACTAAAAAGCTCTATCGCTTTTTTCATTCTTTCATCCATCGAGGGTCTCCTTGTCTTAAAAAAATTATATTATAAAATAAAATATATAGTAGTTTGATCTCAAATCAGGGGGTAAAATGTCAGGACATTCCAAATGGTCAACAATTAAACATAAAAAAGCAAAAGTAGATGCCCAAAAAGGTGTAACATTTGCAAAGTTCTCAAGAGAAATAACAGTTGCAGCAAAAATGGGCGGAGTTGATCCTGCATCAAACTTCAGGCTGAGAACTGCTATAGACAAAGCAAAAGAATCAGGTCTGCCAAATGACAACATCAAACGCGCCATAGACAAAGCAGCAGGAGGTGCGGGTTCTGACAGCATAGAAGAATTAACATACGAAGGATATGCCGCAGGCGGTGTTGCAGTTTTTGTCGAAGCAATGACCGATAATCGCAACCGTACGGCAGGTGATATCAGAAGTTATTTCAAAAAATTCCAGGGAAACCTTGGAGAAAATGGCTGTGTTGCATGGATGTTCAAACAACAAGGCGAAATTGAGCTTTCTAAAGACGCTGATTTTGAAACTCTTTTTGAAGTTGTTATAAACGCAGGTGCTGAAGATTTTACAGAAGAAGAATCTTCATACAGGGTAATCACTACAATGGAAAGCCTGCAATCCGTGGCGGAAGAAATTGAAAAAGCCGGCTACAAATGTCATATGGCACAAATTACCAGAAACCCCGAAAATACAGTAGAAGTGACAGATGAAACCGTAGCAAAAAATATAATGAGACTTTTAGACGCTTTGGAATCTCATGATGATGTGCAAAATGTGTACGCAAACTTTGATATGTCTGATGAATTAATCGAAAAAGTTTCAAGTTAACCCATTCTCAACTCTCTAAATTTTTGAAAGTATCATTACAAAAATTAATTTCCTTTTCAAATTGATTTTTGTTGATAAAATATTAATAGAGGTGTTATGAAAAAACGTGTAAAAATTGCCATATGGTTTATAGGTGCAGTTCTAATCGCTTGTATTGCGGGTTTTATCAATGCATGGATAATTACAGGCGGCATAAAAATGTCTGATTTGACAGGAGACACCAAAAAAGCCGCCGAAAAAGTTATTGTGGAAGATATTCTGCTTACAGAAACAAAAGACGGCCAAAAATACTGGGAAATATACGGTAAAACAGGGCAATATGTCGATGGAAAAGACAAAGTTCTTCTACAAGGTGTTATGGGGAATTTCTACAATGAAAAAGGTGAAGTGATTTTGAGTTTTGCAGGAAACACAGGAGAATACGAAGCAAAATACAAAAGAGTAACACTCACGAAAAATGCACAGGTAGCCTCAAAAAATCAAGTGCAAATGGATGCGGACAAAATCACCTGGGAAGGACTCAACGGCATTGTACACGCCGAAGGACACATAAAAGCAATAAAAGGCGATGAAGCAATGATAACCTGCGACAGAACCAAATTCTCAACAGATTTTAAAGACTTCCATGTGTATGGACACACCAAAACCACGGTTTATGAAAAAGGTATAAAACGATGAAAAAATTATTCTTGCTAATAGTATGTTTGTTTGTAATGTTGCCGGCGATTGCCTCAACGGTTACAGTGGAATCCAAAAAACAAAGTTATGATTCTACCCAAAACAAAACTCTCCTTGAAGGGAATGTCAAAGTAAAAATGGATGACATCACAGTCACAAGCCCAAGAGCCGTGATTGATATAACACCTCAAAATGAAATAGACAAAGCAACATTTCTTGATAAAGTTTATGCAATAAAAGACAACAAACTAAACCAACATGAAATCAAATCAGATATTATGACGATGTCTCTTTTGAATAAAAAAATCAAAGCGGAAGGCAACACAATAACAACTTTCAGCGAAAAACGCGTCCCTGTGGTTGTGCTCACTGCTGATTATCAAGAATACGATATAAATACAAATTTGATGAAAGCAAAAGGCAATGTAATCATTCACTACAAAGATGTTGTTGCAACATCAAATGAGGCACACCTCAAAATGGACCAAAACAGTAAAATGGATAAAATGAAGCTTATCGGCAATGCCATAATTAAGCAAGAAAATAGTGTTTTGACCGCCAGCACAGTTATGTACAACCCAAAATCAGAAGAACTGGTCGCAAAAGGAAATACCCATTCACATGCAGTCAATGATGACGGATCAAATTTTGATATTTACGCAGGATATCAACAATACGACAAAACCACAGGCTCATTAATGACAAGCGGAACAGTCAAAATAACATATCAAGATTATATTGCGACAGGCCCAAAAGCCACCTTTTTACCTGATAAAAAAACCAAAAAAATCAACCAAATAGTATTTTACAAAAGAAGTAAAATACAAGAAACTGATAAAATAGTTGAAGCTGATAAAATCATCCTCACGTTGAACCCCAAAAATTTCACAGCTGAAGGGAATGTAAAAACAAGCTTCAAAAATGTTAAAGGATTTGGAGATACAGGCTCAAGCACAGGCGGAGCGATAATATTCAATACTAAGAAATAGGTAAATTATGTCAATTATAATCTCAGGACTAAAAAAAGAATATGACGGAAGAACCGTCGTTAATGATGTTTCTTTCACAGTTAAAAAAGGTGAAATAACAGGTCTATTAGGGCCAAACGGCGCGGGAAAAACAACTACGTTTTATATGATTGTAGGTCTTGTCAATGCTGATTGCGGACGTATAGTTCTTGACGGCAATGATCTCACAAATCAACCGATTCACATGAGAGCAAGAGCAGGGATTGGTTATTTGCCTCAAGAAACTTCTATTTTTAGAGGATTAACTGTTGAAGAAAACATAAAACTTGTTCTTGAATTAAATAAAAAACTTAACAAAAAAAGAAGAAAAGAACGACTTGAAGAACTTCTTGAAGACTTTGGGGTAACAAAACTAAGAAAAAGTCCCAGCGTTAAGCTCTCAGGCGGGGAAAGAAGACGAGTAGAAATAGCCAGAGCACTGGCAGCAGACCCTCAATTCATTCTTCTTGATGAACCGTTCACAGGTATTGACCCGATTGCAATACAAGATATCCAAGGTCAAATTCAAAGACTTACGGAAAGAGGAATAGGTATTTTGATTACCGACCACAATCCAAAAGCTACTCTATCCATCACAAACTATGCCAATATCATCTTTGACGGGCAAATAAAAGTATCAGGAACCGGAGAAGAAGTTGCAAACAACCCAATAGCCAAAAAATACTACCTGGGAGAAGACTTTGAACTTTAATTTTAAAATTAAATTAATAGACAAATATCTTTTTCGCCAAGTACTTTTCACTACTTTGCTCGGTATGGTTTTGTTCATTGTAATTTGGGTAAGTCCTGAGATTTTGTTCAAAATAATAAGGAAAGTCATAGGAAACGAATACACACTTGTACATGGCATAAAAGTTTTTATTCTTGAGATACCGTTGGTTTTGGGCAAAGCCATACCTATGGGGCTATTACTCGGTTGTTTATGGGTATTTGACTCAATGAGCAGAAATTTTGAATTGACAACGCTCAGAAGTGTTGGTGTAAGCTTCAAAAGGATTTTGGCACCGATTATATGCATCAGCGTTATTTTTAGTTTTTTAGCTTTTATAACTTTTGACCAGCTGATACCTTATTCAAGGAAAATACTGGACAGCTCAAAAAATCTCAACCAACAATTTGTTTATGTTGACAAAAACGAAAACGGAAAACCCCAACAAATAATAATCGTATCAAACTTTGACGGAGAAAAAATCTATAACATAAATGTTCTCGGACTTTCAACAGAAAATGACCTTATGGTACCGCTTTTAAGAAGCATTTATACCGCTCCGTTCGCTATTTATGAAAACAATGCAATCTATATAGTTGACGGCATTAAATACACAATTAACGATAATAATATTTTCAAAGAAATAAGTCACTTTGATACAATAGAAATACTGAACGACAAAAAAGCCAAATCAATGGTGGAATTGATGAATTTTTCAGTACAAAGAGACAGAAACCTCACAAATGCTGAGATGAGTAAATATCTAAATCTGCTGAAACAAGAAGGCATGGATGAAGAATACCGCTCCAACTTAAACAAATATTATCAAAGATTCTTTGATTCGATAAGCTGTATTTTCCTTGCCATTTTAGGCTGTATTTTAGGATACTCAAGACCCAGAGAACAAAGGCTCATAGGCTTTACTGCAGCAGTAGGAGTGATTTTTGCATATTATATCTTTATACCGCTTATAGATCTTTTGGCCACAAAAGGCATATTACTTCCGATTATTGCAGCATCAATACCATGCTCAATTGTCATAGGAGCAATAATCGCAAGCTTACAATGGAAAAATATAAGAATAGAAAAATAAACCTAAGCTAATTCTTTGGCAAAAGGTTCTGATTCTTTCATCCAATCTTCTTCTTTTACTTTGAAACCGTGGTTCCAAAATTTTTCGATTGCGTAAGTATCTCTTTCTTCTCTATGCAAAACATGAACTACAACATCGCCATAATCTAATAGATTCCAACGATTTTTCATATCAGTTTCTTCACCGTTTGGAAGCCTTCCAAACAGTTTTTTAATATATTCTTTGACATACCCGGTCATTGCTCTCACTTGAGTAGAGCTATCACCTGAGCAAATTACAAAATAATCCGCCATCACAGATACATTTGAAATATTCAAAATTGTAATATCTTTAGCCAATCTGTTATCCAAAATTCTCGCTACAACGCTTGTTAGCGTGCTAGTTTCTACTTCCTTCAAAAATCCCCCTTTGCAATTTTTTGTTTTGCTTGTTTCCACAAATCATCGTATTCTTTAAAATTATACTCTTCCAAAGGTTTTTGGGCAAGTTTCTCCATCATTTCAAACCTTTTGATAAATTTATCATTAGCACGCCTGAGTGCTTGCTCTGAATCAATTTTATTCCACCTTGCAATATTTACCAATGCAAAAAGCATATCACCAAGCTCCTCTTCCATATGAGAAATATCACCTGAATCCATCGCTTCATGGAATTCATCAACTTCTGAATAAAAACACTCCTTAAGCATCTCATAATTAGGCCATTCAAAACCAGTTTTGACGGCTTTTTTGCTAAGTTGGTGAGCAACCATCAAAGATGGCTGTGCCTTAACTACACCTGAGAGAGCAGATTGGCGAGTGTCCTTTTTTTCTATCTTTTTAATTTCTTCCCATCTAGTGATGACATCATCTGCATTATCAATATTTTCATCACCAAAGACATGCGGATGGCGCCTTATAAGCTTGGTGCAAATTTCTTGAGCAACATCCTCTATAGAAAACTGTGCGTTCTCTTTTGCAATTTGAGCATGGAAAAATACCTGAAGTAAAACATCTCCCAGTTCTTCTTTCATATTTTCAAGGTTGTTATTGTCTATAGCTTCTAAAAGCTCATAAGATTCTTCAATGAGATTTCTTTTCAAAGAAGAATGCGTCTGCTCTTTATCCCAAGGACAGCCGTTTTCTGACCTTAGTTTCTCCAAAATAGCTGCTAATTTTTGCAAATTACTCATCTATGGCATTACCTGATCAACAGCCAAAATCAAAATTCCTGTCGCACCAAGCTTTTTGAGCCTATCTACAATGGAATAAACTTCATTTTTGTTGATTACAATATGAATAGCAACATTTTCATCATCACCGATAAGTGTTGTTACAGTAGGTGATTTTAGCCCAAGATCCTTGATACTGTCCAGAGAATTTTTCGGGAAATTCGCCATCAAATATTTTTTATCCTCAGCAATTATTGCCGATTTGACCGCTCTGACAAAAGTTTCTATTTCATCGGGCAATTCTTTTGTTATACCAGGTCTTCCGATTATTACGGCAGATGATTTCAAAAAATTATCAATAATTCGAAGTTTGTTCATCTTCAAAGTAGAACCGCTTGAAGTAATATCAACAATAGCATCGGCCAAACCAAGACGAGGCGTGATTTCTGTAGCTCCTGCCACTTCAATTATTTGAACCTGTTTACCGATTTTTTCAAAATATTTTTTAGTAATATTAGGAAAAGACGTAACAACTTTCAGATTATTAGGAAGATCCTCAGGCATGGTGTAAGGATCTTCATCTTTAACCGCCAAAACCATATCACATTTGCCAAAATCAAGGTCAAGAATTCTATCAATGTCACTTCCGGCTTCTTCAACCACGTCTATACCTGTAAAACCTATATCAGCCGTACCGTTTTGGATAAACTTCGGGATATCTTTTGTACGCAAAAATATTATCGAATATCTGCCGTCTTCTGTCATTGTAGAAAGACAACGATCTTTTTTATCTAAAATATTAAGTCCTGCTCTCTCCAGTAAAGCAAGCATTTTTTCTGACATTCTGCCCTTATTAGGGACTGCGATCCTTAAAACTTCCATCTTTAAAACCTCTATAAAATATTAATTCAATATAATTTTGAGTATAGCAAAAAAAAAGATTGACATAAATTATTTTTATTTTTATAATGATTACATCAAGTGTTAAACAAACACTAATTTAAAAATCCTAATACATTAAAAGATTTTAAACAAAAGAAGAAGAGACCATTAGGATGCAGAATATACACCATTTTACGAAATGGTGTTTTTTATTGCTTAAACTTCCCAAAATGGCAAAATCAAGCTATAATCTAATCAAAGGATTAATTACTTATGGAATGTAAAATAGAGAGAAACAAAGCATTGTGCACCTGTACCTATAATTGTTCCAAAAAGGGCATGTGCTGCGAATGCGTTAAAGCCCACAGAGAAGCCGGCGAAATCCCCGGATGTTTTTTCTCTAAAGAAGGCGAAAAAACCTATAACAGAAGCGTAGAATTTTTTATTAAAAATACGACAATTGTAGATTAAAAGTGAGTTTCTTGGGAATAGTATTATAACCCCAAGTTTTGGAGTTTTGAAAAAGGGTATAGAATGAAAATTTTAATTTCGAATGATGATGGAATACAAGCAAGCGGTATAAGAGCCATGATGGAAGTATTATCGGCAGAGCATGATGTTTATGTAATTGCACCTGACGGGGAGCGTTCTGCAGCAGGGCACTCAATTACGCTTCATACTCCTTTAAGAGTTGAAGAAATCGAGCCGAAATTCAACGTAAAAAGAGCATGGATGATAACAGGTACACCAGGTGATTGCGTAAAAATAGGACTAAATGCAGTTCTTTCCGATGAAGAAAAGCCTGATATTGTAATTTCAGGACCAAATCATGGACCCAATCTGGGAACAGATATTTTGTACTCAGGTACAGTTTCTGCCGCCTTAGAAGGGGCTATTTTGGGGTACCCCAGCATTGCCATCTCAGTAGCAGGAAATCACCAAACTCTTGATAATTTTTATTATGCAGCAGAATTTATTAAAAAATTCCTGCCAAATATTCAAAAAGTACACATTCCGCCTAAAAGCATTTTGAATATAAACGTGCCAAGTGTGCCTTCTGAAGACATCACAGGACTTGAAATAACCAAACTCGGAACCCGCATGTACACGGATACTTACGAAAAAAGAACCGACCCGAGAGGAAAAGTGTATTACTGGCTGGCAGGCGAGCTAATAACAAAAGATGCAGAAATAGGAACAGATATCGAAGCTATCCGAAACAATAAAGTATCAATAACTCCCGTGA
>JAQUTS010000056.1 GCA_028694275.1 Candidatus Gastranaerophilales bacterium | reverse complement strand
GGGGAAGCATTTTTGGGCGTTCTGCCAAAATTGTTGCATCAATGTTGACGATTTTGTAGCCTTTTTGTTCGATGAGGTTTTTCACATGAGATAAGAGTAAAATGCTTGATATGTCCTTGTATTGAGGGTCAGATGGAGGGAAGTGTTTTCCTATATCGCCCAAGGCTAAAGCTCCAAGCAAAGCATCCATAATTGCATGGGTCAAAACATCGGCATCAGAATGTCCTAAAAGACCTGTCGGGTGCGGGATTTCGACCCCTCCTAAGATGAGTTTTCGCCCTTCTGTCAATTGATGCAGGTCATAACCTTGTCCGATTCTATACATTTTTTTCTCCTAAAATAAATTTTTCTATGGCGATCGCCAATCCGTCTTGTTCAACGGATGGTGCGATGTAGTTTGAAATATCTTTTAACCCTTGTGTGGCATTGCCCATAGCTACTTTGGCATGGGCAATTTTTAGCATATCAATGTCGTTATCTTGATCGCCCACGGCCATGATTTCTTCAGGCAAAATCTCCCAATATTGCGCAAGATGTAAAATAGCGTTGCCTTTTGAGGCATTTTTGTTCAAAACCTCGCAAAAAGTCGGCATTGATTTTACAATGTTCAACCTGTTTGCAAAAGTTTTACTCAAATATGAGATTACTTTTGTTGTTTCATCAGGGGTTTTTCCTATGACGAGAAGCTTGTTTGCGGATGCATTTTGGAATTTGTCAAAGGATTTTATTTTGTATTCGATTTTTCTTTTTGTGCAATATTCAACTATTTCAGGGGTATTTGTTTCTGAATAAAGAATGTCATCCACGTAGAGATTTATTTGTACTTCGAAGTTTTTGGCTTCGTTTATTACTTTTTTGAAGAGTTCTTGGTGTATTTTTTGCTCTAAAAAAATCATTTTTTCGGATTGAACCAAAGCCCCGTTATAGCTGATAATAGGGGTATCGAGTCCCAATTCTTGTGCAATAAAAGTTGTGGCCTTGTGCATTCTGCCTGTGACCAAAATTACTTTTACACCTTTTTTTGAAGCTTCTTTGATTGAGGTTTTCACTCTGTCAGAAAGGCTGTAGTCTTTTTTCAGAATTGTTCCGTCAATATCAAGAGCCAACAGTTTTATCATTGTTATTTACCTGATAGATATCTGTCTATAGTGCGTTTGAAATATCCTGATTCTTCAATTAATTTGAGTTCGTCTTCAAAGTCTTGTAGCAATTCTGCTTTTGTTTTTTCATCACAAAAAGCGTATCTGATTCCGTTTAAGACTGTTTCTCTGATTTTTCCCCAATCGGTCAAGATACCGTGTTTGTAAAGCTGTTCATATTCTTTTGAGATTTTGGTATTGAACATTGCCGGATCATCAGAGCAAATTGTCACAGGGATGTCGTTGGCGAACATTTTTTTGATGGGGTGCTCATCCCAGCTTGGTACGGATAGGGTTGCTATATTTGATGAAGGTGAAACTTCTATGGCAATATGGTTATCCCTAAGTGTTTTTATAAGTTCTTCACTTTCACAAGCATAAAGCCCGTGTCCTATGCGCGTTGCGCCGAGTTCTATGGTTCTAAAAATTGCCTCTGTCGCACTCATATTTTCTGAACGAGATGTTTCTCCCGCATGGCATGTGATTTTCAGGCCGTTTTCTCTGACGTAATCAAGGGATTGTTTGTGCTGATTGACAGAAAAATTAATTTCATCGCCCGCCAAATCAAATCCGACAAAATCACCATCGTGCTCTTTTGCCCATTTGACGGCTTGTTTTGCTTCTTCGAAAGAAACATCTGAAGGATTGTGGCGTTCTGCGGTGTAGATGTATTTTACAACTTGTTTGAAACCTTTTTCTGCAAGTTTTTCTCTTGCTGCGCTGACGCCTTTTTTGATGGCGCGATACATTTTTTCTCTGAGTTCTTGTCTTTCTTCAGGAGTTTGGGTAGCAACAGGTGCCAGCTCACAACCCGCAAGCTTGAGCTCAAGGTATTTGACGTTGTCTTCGGCTGCTTTTAGGCATACGGCTTGTGTTACTTCTTCAAGTTTGCCTTCTTCTTGGACAAGTTCTGCGATACTCAAGTAGAACTTTACAAAATCTGTCAGGTCGTTATACAAGTCCTGTACTGATGTTGCGCGTGCAATTTGGTATTCTGAGATTCCTTTTTCGCGAAAAAACTCTCTCATTTTATACATAGGGTAAGCACCCGCCAGGTGAACATGCAGTTCTGCTTTTGGTATAGCCCTGAATAACGCTTTTATATCTGGTGTTAAAGTTGGCATATAAACTCCTTTTTGTATATTTTATCAGCCTTGAGCCGGCTTGTAAAACATTGATTTGGCATGCAGTTTTGTTTTTTGTCCAAATTAAGTGTCTTTTTGTAAATATTATATTGCCCTCTATTGCAAAAAATACTCAAACTGCTATAATTGTAGCAGTTAGTAGAAAGGAGGCCAAGAGTATTTGGTAATGGAGCTTATAGGGCAGTTTAACGAAATGGCTAAAAAGGATGATTCTTTATCAATAGGGATACAAGCAAGTAATCCTCAAAATGAAAAGACGCAGAAGGCAAATGCTTACGATTTTGGCAAAGTCGGTCTATTGGCAATTACCAAAGTGTATAATCAAAACCAAATGATGTTGCTTGCGGGTATCAAAAGTGATTTTGTATCAACTGCAATAAAAATCTGGTGTGAGTCGTAAAGGTTACAAAAATAGGAATCTCTAGAATTAACCCCCGTTTTAAGACGGGGGTTTTATAATTTCAAGAATTGTAAATATATTATTAACATTTTTATTTTCCAAATTGCGTTCTGCTATAATTGTAGGAAGTTCAAAATCAGGAGATTTGTAAATGTTAATTAATCTATTGGGACAATTGAACGCTATTGCGCAAGGAAATGATGCTCTTTATTCAAGTATGCAGGTTAGACAGGCTCAAATGGGTTTGGTCAAGGGGCTTGGTGCATCAAATGTTGACAGAATAGACCTTTCTACCATTGCAAGACTTCACAATAAAGACAAACAGCTTGCTTTTGCCGGTATAAAAAATGACTTCATCGTAAAGGCTATGGACTCTTGGTACAATTCTTTGACGGATAAAAATAAAAAACACTAGACTTTTTTGCCTTGTAGATTCTAAAATGGAATAAGTTTTGGAGACTTGAGGAAAAGTTTTGAAAAACACAATAGATTTTTATCTGAGGAATTTATTCAAATTTTCACGAAAGGGCTATCGCGAGAAGTCCGAGAGTAAGAGTGCTCTTTTTTATGATGAAAAAATCACATACAAAGAGCAGATTCTTTTGAAAAAATATAAGTTGTATAAATTCAAAGAATCATCAACCAAGCAAACTTATCTTGAAAATCTCTATATTTTGGAGCTTTTGGAAGATTATTTGAAGCCTGAGCGAAAAAACGCTCTTTCTGTGCTTGATATAGGTAGCAAAAATTGGTCTTATGCTAAGGCAGAACACGCTTTTTTTGCAAAATTTATCAGGCATGTTGAGTTTTGGAAAAGAGAATCGGATGCCAAAACTTATATCAAAAAAGAGCAAGGCCTTACCCTTGATGGAATAGAAGTTGATGCACACCGTGTTTATGCTGATTTTTATTCTCGCAAAAACGCTGCTGAGTACTATATTCAGGATCTTAAGGGCGCAAATTATATAGTTGGTGATTTGATGGATCATCAAGGAGAATATGATTTTATAGTTTGGGTTTTGCCGTTTGTTCTGGAACGTCCGCATAGTTTGTGGGGGCTTCCTAAAAAACTTTTCAAGCCCAAAGAAATGCTTCAAAAGGCATACAACTCTCTAAAAGACGGCGGAACGATGCTTATTGTTAATCAAGGGCAAGATGAGTATGAAATGCAGCAAAAACTCTTTGATGAGGCGCAAATAATCTATATGCCTTGCGGTGAATTCAAAAGCAGCTTTTTAAAATATAAAAATAAAAGATTTGTGAGTCTTATTACTCGTATGAATTGATTACTTCTTTTATTGCGGCGTGTATAAGGGTATTTGTGGCAATAATACCTTTGATATTGAAGTCGAAATCTTCCGTATTAAGATTTGTGACCTGACCGCCCGCTTCTTCTACAATCAAAGCTCCTGCGGCTGTGTCCCAAGGAGATAAACCAAGTTCCCAAAACCCATCCAAACGCCCGCATGCTACATAGCAAAGATCCAAAGCAGCTGAGCCTGGTCTTCTGATAGCTTGGCATTTGCCCAAAAATTGTTTAAAGTAATTAAGGTTTCGTTCCAAAAGTTCATCTTTGAGTGCAGGGAATCCTGTTGCTAAGAGGCTTCTTGTGAGGCTATCTGTGTTGCTTGTTGAGATTTTTTTGTCGTTTAAAAATGCTCCTTGGTTTTTTATTGCGCGAAAAAGTTCTTTTTTGCAAGGGTCATAAACAACGCCAAGATAGGGTTTTCCGTCTTTGTAAAGACCTATTGAACAGCAAAACTGCGGAAACCTGTGGGTGTAGTTGACTGTACCGTCAATCGGATCAATTACCCATAGGTATTCGGATTCTTTTGTGGCTTGTCCTGATTCTTCCGCCAAAAAAGAATGCGTAGGGAATTTTTTTGAAATAATATCTATTATTTTGGCCTCAGCTATTTTATCAGCTTGTGTGACAAGGTCAAATTCGCTTGCTTTTGTTTGAATATCGAGCTTTTTGTGCATGTATTCAAGTTGTATTTTGCCTGCTTCTTTTGCTGCTTTTATGGCTGTTTTTAATAGTTTGTCCATTTTGATTTCCTTTGTTTTTCCTTTATTATATAGGAAACAGGAGAGAATTATGTACGAAATAAAAGTAGAAAAACATTTCGCCGCTGCGCATCATCTTTTGAATTATGACGGAGATTGCGAAAATCAGCATGGCCATAACTGGAAAGTGGAAGTATATGTCAAGGGCGATAAACTCAATAAATCCAATATTCTTGTGGATTTTAAGGTCTTAAAAAAGCAACTGGACTCGGTTTTGGATCTTTTGGATCATAAGGATTTGAATCAGTTGGATTTTTTCAAAGATGAAAGTCCTTCAAGTGAGCTTATTTCAAGATTTGTTTACGAAAAAATGATTGAATTGAATCCTATGGTGTGTAAAGTTTCTGTTTGGGAAACTCCGACATCATGTGCCACATATTGGGTTGAATAAATCCCCTAAGAGCGTTATTCTTCAATATATTTGCCACGATTTATATGTTTGGTATAATGTTATTAATGTACTGGAATAAAATGTTTATGGATTTGGCTTAGGCCGCCGTAAATAGGGAGTTTAAGACAAAAAGGTAAAGTTTTTTAAATTTGAGCTTCCCTCCATGTGCGATGTATGTTTTAATTAACATACTTTGTTAAGGAAAGTAATAGAAGAGATAAAAAGGACTAAGATATTATGACATTACCAAACGTAGCTTATTTTTCAATGGAAATAGCCCTTGATCAGTCTTTGAGTACCTATTCGGGTGGTCTTGGCTTCTTGGCGGGTAGCCATATGCATTCTGCAGGTTATTTGGGACTTCCTATGGTCGGTGTAACCATGTTATGGTCTTATGGTTATTATGACCAACGAATCGACTCAGAAGGCAATGTAGAAGTTGCTTATACAAGAAAACAATATGATTTCTTGACAGATATTAACGTTACTGTTGACGTTAAAGTATTTGGCGAAGATGCAAAAGTAAAAGTATTTAAAGTTGAGCCTGAATTATTCGGTGCTTGCCCGGTTTATTTGTTAACAACAGATATTCCTGAAAACTCAGAAGAAGTAAGAAAAATTTCTCACAAACTTTATGACGGTGATGAAAAAACAAGAATCAGCCAAGTTATCATGAGTGTCGGCGGTGTAAGAGCTTTGCAAGCAGCAGGCGTTAACTTCGATATCATTCACATGAACGAAGGTCACGCTCTTCCTGCAGCGTTTGAGCTTTTGAACCAAACTCAAGACTTCAATAAAGTTAAAGAAATGACAGTATTTACAACTCATACTCCTGTTGCCGCAGGTAACGAAGTTCACTGGGTTGACACATTGTTAGAAGGCGGATTCTTCTCAGGTCTTCCAAGACATCAAGCTGTTGAATTGGGTGGTGAAAACTTCTCTTTGACAGTTGCTGCATTGAGAATAAGCCGTATGGCAAATGCTGTATCTCAGCTTCACGGTCTTGTTGCAAACAAAATGTGGGAATGGGTTGAAGGTAGATGCCCTATCAGAGCTATCACCAACGCTGTAAACTTGCACCACTGGCAAGACAAACGTATCAATGCTCAAAAAACAGACGAAGAATTGTTGGCTGCAAAACGTGAAATGAAACAAGAATTGTTTGAATACATTGCAGATACAACAGGCAAACGCTTTGATCCTGATGTTTTGACAATCACTTGGGCAAGAAGATTTGCCGATTACAAACGTGCTTGGATGATCTTTATGGACAAAGACAGAATCACAAAACTTTTGAACGAAAACAAAGTTCAGTTGATTTTCTCCGGTAAATTCCATCCGGATGATACTATGGGCCGTGAAATGTTTAACAATATTTTGAAACATTCTTACAACTTGAAAAACGTTGTTGTGCTTCCAAACTACGAACTCAAATTGAGCGCATTGCTTAAAAAGGGTACTGATGTTTGGATGAACACACCGCTTCGTCCTTTCGAAGCTTCAGGTACTTCAGGAATGTCAGCTAATATGAATGGTGCTTTGCACTTGTCAATCTATGATGGATGGGCTGTTGAAGGTACATTCACAGGATTGAACGGATACACCGTTAATTATCCCGGATTGGATGATGATATTTCTTGGGAAGAACGTCACTGGAAAGATTATGAATGCATTATGGGCATGATCGAAAATGACATTATTCCTACTTATTATTCAAATAAAGCCAAATGGGCTACTTTGATGAGAAATGCCATCAAAACATCTGAAGCTTACTTCAACTCAGACCGTATGGTAATCGAATATTATAATCGTATTTATAAACCGATTGCTAAAGGCGGAGCGGAAGAAGGTGATGATACATCAGATGTTAAAATCGCAGAAAATCCAAACTTGGATGCTTGGACTTTTTCAAACATCAAGTAGCGGATTTTTGACGGGAGTAACTGCTTGATGCAGCGAAGTTTTAAAGAAACGAAGCGGAATTCAAAAGCAGTGAGCTGTCAAACAATCCAAGACTAAAATCTAAAAAAGCGGACATATTATGTGTCCGCTTTTGTTTTAATTTTAAGTAATGTAAAAATTAGGGGCTGTCATGCCCAAAATAGTAGCAATTTATGGGTGTTTTGGTGTTTAATAGATAGACGGAATTTTATGTATGTGTTGTCACAGACGAAAAAATCAAGTTGGATAAGACCTAAAAAAGCCTCAAGGTCTGATCACAAGCGGTAAGGCAGAAATAGTAAGTTGTTAGGCTAAGTGTTTTGAGTATATTTACAAACAAATACGTTTCAAACTTTGCAAATAATAAAGGTGTGCGCAATTTTGCTTCAAAAATGTGCAGCCCCGGCGTTCTTTTGCCTGTTGTTATGCTTGAAGGCACTGTAATTGCAGGCCGTACATATCAGGCGAATAAAAGAGGCGGCGAAATTGAGGCCAGAGAGAGATTTACAGAAGAAACAGTATCTTCGGTATGTTGGTTATGGGGTGTTCAGGCGGTTAACAAGGCTTTTGATTTCTTGATTGATAAAGTCGGACAAATCAAAAAGAAAACAAAACTTAAAGACTTTGGTTTTGATACGGGACGCGATCACATAAGAGAACCGTTTATGCAGGCTACAAAAGATATGACGCCAAACGGCAAAAAACTTGTAGCTGCTCTTAAATTTTCGAAAATTGTCGCCAGTGCGGCTTTGACGGTTGGATTTATGGGATTTGTTTTGCCTAAAATTAACCAAAATATAACCAAGAAAAAACTTGAAAAAAGCGAAAAAACGACAGGCCAACACTTACAGCCTATCAAAATAGAGCCGCACCAAAAACGCAAAATGGAAATCAATGAATTTCTTACTATGTCACGCGGAAGTGCCGGCGATCCCAAATTTTCTTCATCGCGCTCAGCCAAAGATATGGATATTAATGAATTTTTGACCATGTCACGCGGTTCAGCAGGTGATCCCACACACTCATCACGTCAGTCAAAAGAAATGGACACAAATGACAATTTGGTCATGTCACGCGGTCAGGCCGGAGATCCCACAACATTCAGTAATGGTACCTTTTTCGAGCTAGCAGCTCATCAGCTGGAAAACAACAATATCGTACAACTTTTGACACAAGATGCAGGTTTATTCACAGGTCGTGCAGTTAACGCAAGAAACGAATACGAACGAAACGAAATTTATTCAGAGATTTAATTTCTTCATTCTTCTATGTATTTGCAACTCCTCTAATTTATAAAGGATTGTGCAAATTGGATTCTCTACGTGGCAAAAATACTAACTTAATGCCAAATAGAGCAGATGAATTCCACGCTCATATGGATGGAATTTTGGGTTCTAAAGATTCTATGTCAGCAAAAGATTTTGAGGCGAAACTTCTTGGTACTCAACAGGTTTCTGATGATGTATTGAAAGGTGCACAAGGTGTCTTTGATAAAAAAGGCGTTACTTCTGTTGAAAAAATGCACGCATTTATTGACAATAATGTTGTTGAACTTCAAAAAGCTGCTGATTTGAAAGAAAAAGCCGTCAAATTATCAGCACTTCAGCCTGAGAAAAACGGCCAAAAAATCTTGACCAAAACTCAACTCACAAACTTGTTCCACGATGGGCTTGTTAATGAGCCTGCGGTTATTAATAATTTGATTAATAACTCAACAGGCGGCAAAGCCATGAACAGAATCAAATTTGTACCGCAAGGAAAAGTTGATGAAGCCCGCAAAACAGTTGTGGATTATGCTCAAAGTATCGTTGAAAGAGCGAAGGCTAAGAAAAAAGATGCCATTTCAAAAGATTTCTTGAAAGAAATGAAAACAAGAAACCTTATGACCAAACTCGGTTACTGGGGTGTCGGTATGGCAGTGTCTGCTTATTTCTTGTCTACAGCTATCCCGAAAATGCAGTATTGGATGACTCAAAAAGCCACAGGGCATAATGATTTTCCAGGGATTCAAACTTATGAAAAACATAAAACAAAACAACCTAAAAACTAAGACAACTTATTAAACTGAATAAAATTTCGTCAGCCTGTGCGTGAGTACAGGCTTTTTATTGCGAAATTCGTCCAAGCGAAGCTAACGTTGGAGCGGAAGTTTAAGAAATAAACTGAAGCGAAAAGAATTTTACCCCAAAATCTCATTCAAGACGTTCATCATGGCGATTTTGACATGTGCATAATTCAATCCGCCCTGCATATAAGCTACATAAGGGGCGCGTAAGGGACCATCGGCAGAGAGTTCTATAGTCGAACCCTCAATAAAGCTTCCGCCTGCCATAATGAGCTTGTCATCATACCCGGGAACATCATCAGGGATAGGAGTCACATAAGAATCCACAGGAGAGCTTGCTTGCAGCGCGCGGCAGAATTTTTCAAGCGGCTCAGGTGCACCAAACTCTATGGTTTGAATAATATCAGAGCGTGTTTCTGTATATTTGGGAGAAGTCTTAAATCCAAGCTCCTCAAAGACTTTTGCTGCCAAAAGTGCGCCTTTTATAGCATCTTTGACGATGCTTGGTGACATAAATAATCCTTGCAAAATCAAACGAGATTGGTTTAGCATTGCACCGCCATCACCTGCTATTCCAGGGGCTGTGAGTCTGATTGAGGCTTGCTCGACGTATTGTGTTTTACCCAAAATATACCCGCCTGCTTCGACGATTCCGCCACCGGGGTTTTTTATGAGAGAACCTGCAATCAAGTCAGCACCGATTTCTATAGGTTCTTGCATTTGGGTAAATTCGCCG
>JAQUTS010000055.1 GCA_028694275.1 Candidatus Gastranaerophilales bacterium | reverse complement strand
GGTTAGACAAGATTTAATTGATAAAGGTGCAATATTTCAAACAGGAATGGACACTGAAAATCTTATTCATCTAATAGCAAAAAACACAAAAGATCATCCGGAGTCTGAGTCTAAGGATGTTTTGGATAACTTTGTAGAAATTATGCAAAATATAGCAACAGAAGTAAAAGAAAATCCAGAACTCGTTTTGGAGGCTCCTCACACCACTCCTGTTTTAAAAATTGATGAAACACTTGCTGCAAGACAGCCTAATTTGAGGTATCAGTGATGGAACATTTAAGATGGTATGACAATGATGAAAATTTGAAGCTTCTTTTTAAAGTTTTGCAAAAACTCCCACTTGAGGCACAAAATACAATCGGATGCGAAATAGTGCAGGTTATGTTGCAAAAAAAAATTAATACAGATGATCTTTTGGCCAAATTAGAATATGTTCCTCAGCGTAACCGATGGTATGACAAATCAGAGTCATTGCATTCTTCTATAAAAATGCTCAAGACCTTATCAGTGGAAGAAAGAGCGGAGATTTTGTCCGAGGTTTTTTCTACGATAGTTTCATTTATTCACCAAAATAAAGATGATCTTTAGAAATCGACGACTTTTGTTGTCGGATTTTTGAATTTGGTAATATTTGATTGGAATAATAAGTTGATACTGCCGACAGGGCCGTTTCTTTGTTTTGCGATGATAATTTCTGCTTTACCTTTACTTTCAAGGTTTTCAGGATTGTAGTAATCATCACGATAAATAAACATTACGATATCCGCATCTTGCTCGATTGAACCTGATTCACGAAGGTCGGACAACATGGGTTTTTTGCTTGTTCTGCCTTCTACCGCCCGTGATAGCTGAGACAGTGCAATTACAGGTACATTGAGTTCGCGAGCTAGCTGTTTTAATCCTCTTGATATTGCCGAGATCTCTTGTACACGGTCAATACGACCCTTGCTGTTACCTTCCATAAGCTGCAAATAGTCAATTGCAATAAGGCCCAAATTTCCATGTTCCATGCAAAGTCTGCGGCATTTTGCGCGAATATCCATAACACTTACAGCAGGAGTATCATCAATAAAAATAGGAGCATCTGCAAGTTCGCCCATTGCTTTGGTCAAGCTTGCCCAGTCTTCAGATTGCATATGACCTGATCGAAGACGTGATGCGTCAATTTCGGCTTGTGAGCACAAGAGCCTTTGAATAAGCTGCTCTTTTGACATCTCAAGAGAAAATATAGCTACGGGAGTTTTTTTCTTGAGGGCAACGTTTAGTGCTATGTTAAGGGCAAAAGAAGTTTTTCCCATTGCAGGACGAGCTGCCAAAATTATCAAGTCTGATTTGTTTAGGCCTGAGGTTTGATTATCTAAATCATAAAAACCTGTAGGAACCCCTGATAATTCGTTACGGTTGTTGTATCTGGCTTCGATTTGCTCATAACCTGTAACGACAAGGTCTTTTACGTGTATAAGATCTGTTGTTACTCTTTTTTGCGCAATAGAAAAAATCTTTTTTTCCGCTGCATCAAGTGTTATATCAGAATTACCTTCTTCAAAAGCAATAGAAACAATTTCATTTCCTGCTGCGATTAATTCTCTCAAAATCCCTTTTTCAGAGATTATTTTGGCATAATGTTCAACATTGGCTGTTGTTACTACATTTAGGGCCAAATCATTTATATAAGCACGCCCACCGGCTTTTTCGAGCTTGTCTTGGTCTCTTAGGTATTCAGAAACAGTTACGATATCAATCGGTTCACTTTTGTTGAAAAGATCAAGAATTGCAGAGTAAAGAACTTTGTGGGCATTTTTATAAAAGCTTTCAGGCGAAAGGGATTCTACCACTCTTGTGATTGAAGGAGGGTTGACTAAAAGAGCCCCTAGAACAGCCTCTTCTGCATCAATACTCTGTGGGGGCATTTTCCCTTTCTTCTCTTGTTGTAACAAAGCCTACTCCCTAAAAGTTCGAATACTACTTCTTATTATATCGAAGAAAAGTATTTTTGGTACGAAGTTTTAAGAGTTATTTTTGTTTTCGTTACAGTTTTATCCATTTTTCAAAGACTCGAATTCCTGCTTCCCCGCTTTTCTCAGGGTGAAACTGCACGGCAATGAGATTTTGTTTTTCAATTGATGCTGTGAAGTCTATATGATAATTGCAATAAGCAGAAACAATAGTTGTATCTTTGGGTTTGACATAGTATGAATTCACGAAATAATAACTCTCATCTTCAAGAATGGAGTTGTTTTTTGTTGTACTGATTTTGTTCCAGCCTATTTGGGGTGTTTTGCCCTGTTGAAACTTTAAAACATCACCTTTTACTATGCTGAGGCCTTTTTCATTAGGGGCTTCTTCTGAATTTTCAAAAAGAATCTGTAATCCAAGGCAAATTCCCAAAAAAGGCTTCCCATCTTTTATAGATGTTTTTATGCTGTCGATAAGTCCTGAGGTTTCAAGTGCTTTTTTTGCCTGAGAAAAGTGCCCTTGCCCCGGGAAAATCAATTTGTCAGCAGATTCTATTTCATCTTTTGTACTTGCAATAAAGTGTTCTTGCCCTAAATACGTGAGCATATTTTGTATACTTTTTAGGTTGCCTGATTTGTAGTCAATAATTCCGATTTTCATAGTATACCTTTGGTAGAGGGTACTTTGTCTTTGTTGTCAGGATCTATTGAGCAGGCTTCTTTTAGAGCTCGTGCAAAGGATTTGAAAATGGCTTCGATTTTGTGATGTGTGTCTTCGCCATACATCAGATTGATGTGAATAGTGCAAAGATTTGCCACAGAAAAACTGTTGAAGAAGTGTTTGAGTAGGACTGTTTCAAAATCACTGACTCGTTCTTCATCGATTTGAGCATCTACATTTGAGTAAGGACGACCGCTCAAATCTATTGCGACAAGAGCCAACGCTTCATCCATAGGAAGAAGCATTTTTCCGTATCTTTTGATTCCTTTTTTATCACCAAGTGCTTTTTTGAAAGTATCGCCAAGTGTTATGGCAACATCTTCGATCACGTGGTGCGTATCTTTGTCATGGGAGGTTACAGAAATATCAAGGTCGAAATTTCCGTGTGCAGCCACTTGTTCCAGCATATGGTCAAAGAATTTGATGCCGGTAGAAATGTTTTTTTTACCGGCTCCGTCAAGATTGAGGCTTACTTTGACTTCTGTTTCGAGGGTTTTTCTCTCATTTGTTGCACTGCGCATTATTTTAGCTCCCTGAATTTTATTATGTCGTTTACGCTATTTAATACTACCATGGCTCCTTTTGATTTCAAAAGTTTTTTGAGGTTTTTTGATTTGTCTTGAGGCGGTAATACACCTATGCCGTGGATTTTAGCACCCATTGCCGCTTGCATATCATCAATGGTATCTCCAAGGTAGAAGGTGTTTTTGGGCTTTAGTTTGCTCATAATCATAAACAAGCCGTATGGGTTTGGTTTTTGCATATCTTCATCCAAATCATCCATTGTGATAATTTCAGAGAAAAGATTTTTAATACCAAAGTGCTCTAATGAGAACAATGCTTCTTTTTTGGGTCTGCCTGTGAAAACTGACAACTGATGGTTTTTAGCTAAGCTTTTTAGAATATTTTTGCAGATAAGAAGCTGCTCATTTTGGATAAGGCCTTCACCTTTTTCTCCGAAATAAAATTCTTGAAACTTGTCTACAATGATACGTTTATCCATTTCAACATTCGATTGTTTTAGCAAATATTCTGTCAAATCCCAATCATTATTGAGCCCGCCGAGGTTTTTGGCCTCTTGGATTTTTTCAAGAGGGAGCTCTTTGCCTGATAGATATTCAAAAGTTTTTTTGACGGCAAGTCTGTATGACTCGCCCACATCTATTAATACACCGTCCATATCAAAGACAATTAGGTTTTTGACTTTGATTATTTCAACAAGTTTTTTAGCTTGATTAATAGGCGGAATTGTCAATCTGAAGTGGTTTTTGAGTATTCCGTCCGTGAACATTTTTGTTTTGATTCCATTCATCAAAAGTCTTTCATAAATTGCTGTGGCCTTTTGCCCAAAGTCTATCAGCAAAAAGTTCGTTTCTGATGGGAAAACTGTGGCGATTTCTGAGAGTTCTTTTATCAAATACTCTTTTGATTTTTGAATTTCTTTTTTTACCATATCAATATGTTTGATATCAGATATAGCAGCAATCGCCGCAACAGTGGCTATTGTATTGACATTGCAAGGGCTTGCTATGGATCTTATATAATTTACATTTTGCTTATCAGAAATTATATAGCCCAATCTCAACCCTGCTATGGCAAAGTCTTTTGACATAGATTTGATCACGGCAACATTGCTGTATCTTCTCGCAAGATGGGCATAGCTTTTGTTTGCATATGTTCCGTATGTTTCATCAATCATAACAAGTGCATTTTGGGCGTTGGTGATGATTCTTTCAATGTTTTCAGAACTTATTGATTCGCCTGTCGGGCTGTTTGGAGTTGTTATAATTATCAGTTTTGTTTTTTCATCAATCGCATCAACCACATTATCTATAGGGTATTCCCATTTTGTTTCGTATTCGATTTCTTTTATTGTTGCATTTGGAATTCGGGCATAGATTTTGTTCATCAAAAAATAAGGAGATGCTGTTATTATGTTTTCATCACTTTCCACAAATGTATTTATGATGTAGCAAAGTGCTTCATCCGCGCCATTTGTCGGCAAAATCATATCTGCAGTTACTCCGTTATGCTCTGCTAGAGTGTTGCTGAGCGTTTGGTATGCAGGATAGAAGTTTATTTTATCTGCGGTGATTTTTTTGATAGCTTCAATTACTTTTGGCGATGGGCCGATTAGATTTTCGTTGAAATCAAGCTTCATCACGTATTTTTCTTCTAAAGTAGGCTCATAACCTACAGCCTCTTTTAAGTGTTTTTTAGGTTCTACCATTTTATACCTCTTGCGGTTGTGTTTCTTTTTCTTCTGCTGTTACTAATGTTCCGTGATCCGTTTTTCCCCAATCCATAGAACGTGTTGTGAAGATTATTTTAGGGATAATAAATATTACAAGAGGCGACCAAAAGACAACCACATAAATGGCTGTTTCGACTGATTGTTTGAATGTTTGCCAGTAAGATAGATTTTTGTAACGTCTAAGACTGTACAGAAGGCCTGCAAAGAAGAAAAATCCAAGGCCTATTGCTAAAGCAAAGGATGACATCATGTTATTTTGCTGTCCTTCTATGCATTTGACTGTTTGCATAATGCACTCGGATACAAGCCAAATAGGCAACAAAAACTCTGCAATATATGCAAGCATATCTAATCTTGCAAAAAGAGAGATTGTTTTTGATGTAAGCATTTTTCCAAAGTAATCAAGATACCTTCTTACACTACCCTCAATCCATCTGCGGCGTTGTTTTATCAAAGCACCAAAAGTCAAAACTCCCTCTTCGTAAACTTCTACTCCCAAGCAGAATCTCACGTCCCATCTGTTCAAATGGAGTTTTGTGGATAAATCTAAATCGTCAGTAATTGTATGGTTATTCCACCCACCTACGCTGAGGAGGGCTTCTCTTTTGATTAACTGTCCGTTTCCGCGCAATTCCACGGCTCCTTTGATCGAGTCACGACCGCATTGGAAGTGGCTGTCAAGAGCCATTTCATTGTCTTGACAACGAGTTAAAAAGTTGAAATCACGGTTTGATACTACTTTTCTTGCCTGCACTGCTCCAACATCTTTTGGGGCAAGTTTTGGCAAGATTCTGTTTAGAAAATCAGGTTTTATTCTTGCATCTGCATCAAAAACGCAAATTACTTCACCTTTTGATAGTTCAAAAGCTTCATTCAAAACGGCGGATTTTCCGGGGAAGGCACTCATTGGTCTTATCATTGCCTTGATTTTTCTGGGGTAATTTTCTTCATATTGAGTGAGTACAGCTGCTGTGTTGTCTGTACTTCTGTCATCTATTAATATAAGTTCGAAATTTTCATAATCTAAAGCAAGAATATTTTCGATTGTTTCTGATATGACAAGTTCTTCGCAGTGGCAAGGAACCATTATACTTACGAATGGTTTGTAAGAAGTATCTTCTTGAATAGGTTTTTTCTTGAGTTTTCTTCTTTGATGTTTGTATGCAATATTGATAAGTATTGTGTATCCTGCTACAAAACCCATAAGCAAAATAAATGCGGGCTGTTGCGGAACATAATAGTTAAATCCTACAAGGAATGACCATAGTGTCGCTAACATCAATATTAAAAGACATCTATCTTTCACCTGAAATCTCCAACTCTAAACTTGTTCTAATACTAGCATAAAAAACCATACCAGCCTACAACAGTTCTTTTATTGTAACAAACATATTATCGAGCCTTTTCTTATCATTTAGGTACCAATAGCCGATTAATACTTCAAATGCAGTACTGATTCTGTGCGCGGGGCGATTTGATTTTCCATCAGACAGATTGCGTGCTCTTTTGGCCATGGCTTTTTCATCCTCGGTCAAATCGGGCTCTATTTGGCTGAGCAATTTTGCCTGAAATTCCGCATTTACGAGTGCTATGGTTTTTTTGTGAAGCTCATTAGGCACAAGAGTCTGATAGATGGTGATTTCTCGTATAAATACCTCCCACACGGCATCGCCTATGTGAGCGAATGAACGCAAATCAGGAGTTACTCTATTGTCCAAGTTGTACCTTCTTTTGTGTCTTTAATTACTATGCCTATTTCCAAGAGACCGTCTCTGATTTTATCAGAATATTCCCAAACTTTGGCTTCGCGGGCTTTATTGCGAGATGTGATGAGCAAATTGAGAGCATACTCAAAGCTTTCTTTGTCACCTTGTGGAATATTATCAGAACCTGCAAGCAAAGTCTCACCCAAGAATGACTTGGAGACGATTTCATCAGATTTGATGAAAGTCAGAAGTTTTTCTTTGATTTGTTGGTAGTCGATTTGTTTTTCGATTTTTGTCTCGAAATTGAAACCCAAAATCTCAGATAATTCTAGTAAGTAAGCTATCATCCAAGTTGCATCATCATTATTATTGTCAGAATAAAGAGGTTTTTCTGCATTTATGAGTTTTTTAGCTTCTCTTAGGTAATAAAACAGACTGGATAAGGCTTTTGAGGTATTGAAGTCATTATCCATCGCTTCTATAAAGTCATCAACCGTCATTTTACTTGGGGAAATGCTATCATTTTCATCAAGAGTTTCTTTTTTTCCTGATGAAATTTTATACTGCAAAAATTCTTTTATATATTTTCTTTTTAACGGTATATCTATCTCTTCTTTTTGAGCTGCCCTAGAAACTTCCTGTACAATATTTTGTAGTTTTTTCACGCCGTTTTGTGCCGCACTCAAAGCCTCATCGTTGAACCCGACAGGCATACGGTAGTGATTGGTCAAAATGAAGAATCTGATTGTGTTCGCATCATATTTTTCGAGTAATTTGTTGATTGTGACAAAATTCCCTAAAGATTTGGACATTTTTTCTTCGTTAATAGTCACAAAGCCATTGTGCATCCAGTATTTGACAAATTGTTTACCAAAGGCGCAAGCCGATTGTGCGATTTCATTTTCATGGTGAGGGAAAAGCAAATCCTGCCCGCCTGCGTGGATATCAATAGTTTCACCTTTAAAAACTTTATTTATCATCGCCGAGCACTCTAAGTGCCAACCCGGGCGACCTTTTCCCCAAGGGGACGGCCAGCTGATTTCGCCTTCTTTTGCGGATTTCCATAGCGCAAAATCAAGCGGGCTTTCTTTTCTTTCATCAGCATCAACGCGAGCCCCTGACTCGAGGTCTTCTGTACGTTGGTTTGAGAGTTTGCCGTAATCTTTGAATTTGGTCACTCTGAAGAAAACATCCCCATCAACAGCATAAGCAAATCCTTGCGTTTCAAGTTTTTTGACTAACCCTATCATATCTCCGATGGTTTTTGTTGCCATAGGTTCAATATCAGGTTTAAGGCAGTTTAGGGCATCCATTGATTTGGTGAATTCTTCGTAATATTGTCCTGCAATGGCTTCGGGTGTTGTGTTTTGGGTGTTGGCTTTTGCTATGATTTTGTCATCAACGTCCGTTACGTTACGGGCGTACGTTACATCATATCCGCGGAAACGCAAATAGCGTACCACCATATCCCAAGTGATATAGCATCTGGCATGTCCAAGGTGAGCAAAGTCATACACCGTTGGGCCGCAAACGTACATATTTACTTTGTTGTCGTTTACCGGTTCAAATTCTTCAATTTGGTTAGTGTATGAGTTGTATAGTTTCATTGGGTTTCCTTTTGTTACTGTCATTGCGAGGAGATTTCACCGAAATCGACGCGGCAATCTCAAGGCAATTTAATTTTACAACAATCTTTCGTATAAGTCTTCCCATTTTGGGTTTTGGTTAATAATCAAAGCTTCTTTTCTCTTTCTTGAACCGCCTTTTATTTGTTTTTCTCTTGTGATTGCCGCATCTGGAGTATCACAGATTTCATAATAAAGTAGTTTATTCAAATTGTATCGGTTGGAAAATCCCTCGACTAGTTTATTTTTGTGTTCATAAATTCTTCTTATAAGGTCATTGGTCACACCTGTATAAAGAGTCGTATTTGTTTTGTTTGTAATTATGTAGATGTAATATTGTTGAGATTGCTTCGTCACTATGTTCCTCGCAATGACAGACTAAATTATAAATTTTGTCGCAGGAATTTCTTTACCATTACTTATCTTGTTTTTACAAACTTTACAAGTATAATAATATTCCCCAACGTGCATTGGAATAGCTTTATTCTTGTCATACCAACAAGTAGAACAATACGGTACTTCTTCTTTTGAACCATCTTCTTTAAGATTCCAACAAAGATTATCTTTAAGTTGCATATTAAATTCTTGCTGTTTTGACAAAGCTTGTTTTAATTCAAAATTTTCTTTTTCAAGTTCGAAAATTTGTTTTTCCAAAGCTAAAATAGCTTTTTTAAACTCTAAGTTTTGAGTTTTTTCTGCAATTTCTTGAATAGTTTTTATATTATCTGCTATTTTTTTAAATGGCATTTTTATACTCCTATTTCTTTGAGATTGCTTCGCTTTGCTCGCAATGACAACAAAATAAAAGCCGTCATTGCGAACCCTTCAAGGTGAAGCAATCTCAACCAACCTTGATGGCTTTTTGTGTTCTTTTTGTTACTTTATCTTTGTCCAAAAGTGCAATCGTAGCGCAAATATCAGCACCTTTTGTACGACCTGTCAAAGCTGCACGGATAGCCCACATTGTGTTTTTGGGTTTGATACCTTGTTCTTTGAATTTGCCCCTGAATTCTTCCAGCGCATGGTGCCAAGCATCTTCTGTGTAAGCTGTATTTTGAGCCAATTCCAAGAAGTCTTTCAGCACTTTTTGAGATTCTTCTGTATCAAGGACAGTTTCTTGTACTTCGGGTTCTATATCTACAGTCTCTCCAAAGAAATATCCTACTGCGTCTTTGATTTCTGATAAAAGATGTAAAGGTTCGCGTACAACTTCTACCATACGCTCTAACTGTGTTTGTGTATACTCTGATAAGTCATAGTCTTTCAGATATATTTTTGAACGCTCGAGAATATCCGCGACAGGAAGGCTTCTGATATATTGACCATTCATCCAGTTGAGTTTGTCAAATTCAAAAATCGAGTTGCTTGATGATAATCTGTGAATGTCAAAATCCGCGACGATTTCATTAAGAGATTTTATTTCTTCTCCATCTGATGGTGACCATCCAAGCAGTGCAATGAAATTAACAAAAGCTTCAGGCAAATAGCCTTGTTCGATGAACTCACTAACAGCCGTCGCACCATGCCTTTTGGACAGTTTGCTGCGATCAGGTGCCAAAATCATTCCAAGGTGAGCAAATTCAGGAGCTTCTGTTTCTAATGCGGCATATATTAGTATTTGTTTTGCGGTATTTGAGATGTGGTCTTCGCCTCTTAGAATATGCGTGATTTTCATATCAATATCATCCACTACGACCGCAAAGTTGTATGTGGGGGTGCCGTTTGATTTCATAATTACAAAATCACCGATAAGATTTGAGTCAAATTCCAAATGTCCTTTTGCAAGGTCTTCATAGGATATTGTTTGG
>JAQUTS010000001.1 GCA_028694275.1 Candidatus Gastranaerophilales bacterium | reverse complement strand
CATCGAGATAAGGTTCAAGTTCAATCAAATAAGCACCTTTTAAACGCAATTCCGTAAATTTCAAGATATTCTCCTACCCACAAAATCATGTATAACATTACTAATTTTGTCTAAGTGTTCTTTTTTTAATGCTGGGAATGTACCTACCCAAAAAGTATGATTCATGACAAAATCAGTATTAGGCAACAAACTGTAATCCTCTTCAACTAATTTATCCGAATATAATAATTGAGACCCGCCTATTCTTAAAGGTATATTACTCTCAGTCATCATAGGCTGTCTTAATATATTACCGGCAAATAATTGACGAGTCGCGATATTATTATTTTCTAAATGCTCGACAAGCTCTTGCTTACTAAAGGGAGCTAGTGGCCTGACTGAGATTAAAAAACCAAACCAAGAAGGCTCCACATTAACTATATTGGGGCTTGGTAAAATAAAATATTCATTTAAATCCTGTAATTTGTCTAAGAGGTAGAGGGCATTCCTTTTTCTTTTTTGTAAGAAAACGGGCAATTTCTCCAACTGAGAAACTCCGTTTGCAGCTTGCCAATCAGTAATTTTTAAATTATATCCGACATGAGAATAAGTATATTTATGGTCATAGCCATGGGGTAAATTTCCTAATTGCATATCAAAACGTTTTTTACAAATATTGTCTTTACCTGGAGGACAACAACAATCTCTACCCCAGTCACGAAAAGATTTCAAAATCTTATTCAATTTGGGATCATTTGTAACAACAGCACCACCTTCGCCCATTGTTATGTGATGCGCAGGATAAAAACTAAACGTCCCAATATGCCCTATTGTGCCAACATTTTGCCCTTCATAAGTAGCACCCAAAGCATCACAACTATCTTCAATAAGCCAAAGTTTATGCTTATCGCATATTTTTTTGATTTTTGACAAGTTAAAAGGTGAACCTAAAGTATGAGCAATAAAAATAGCTTTTGTTTTAGTCGTAATAGCTTCTTCTATCAAAGATACATCAATATTATATGATTCCAGTTCACAGTCAATAAAAACCGGGACCAACCCATTTTGTATGATAGGAGTAACCGTAGTAGGGAAACCAGCCGCAACAGTTATAACTTCATCTCCAGGTTTAAGACAAGAATCTCCAAGCCTCCAAGAAGTAAGTGCTGATATTGCCAATAAATTTGCACTTGAACCTGAGTTAGTTGTAATTGCATATTTGACATCTAAATATTGGGCAAACTTTTTTTCGAATTGATCATTAAATCTACCAGCCGTAAGCCATAAATCCAGAGAAGCATCAATAATATTGCAAAGGTCCTTTTCATCTAAAAATTTGCCCGAAACAGGAATATAAGATGAGACTTCGTTTTTCTTATATAGCAATTTAAAATATATTTTGGCAGTGATTTTAACTAACTCCCGTAATATTTTTTCCATATTATGCCCCAACTTTCATAAAGTTTTTTGCCTTAATCTCATATTCTTGAATTTGCTTTAGAGAGTAACTTAAAATATCTCCATCTGAATAAAATAATTTATACCAATCTACAGTTTTTTTAATCGCTTCTTGGGGAGTACAAACTGGCCGCCAACCTAATATTTTATTAGCCTTTTGATTATCTAAAGTTAAAAAATCCGCTTCATGTAAATGTTCCTTTCGATCAATAATAATATTCCCATAACCATAATTTCTTATAATTTGCTCAACAACTTCTATAACTGATAGAGTGATATTATAATCGGGTCCAAAATTATATGCTTGAGCAAACGCTCTGCCTCCCTCAAAAAGTTTTTTTGATAATAGCATATATCCCATCAAAGGCTCTAAAACATGCTGCCAAGGACGAATCGCATTAGGGTATCTAAGTTCTATAGAGATATTTTGATTAATAGCTCTGATACAGTCAGGGAACAAACGATCGTATGCCCAATCCCCACCTCCTATGACATTACCGGAGCGAGCTGTAGCCATCGCATAAGAATTTTGTAAAAAAGAATCACGATAAGAAGAAGACATAATTTCCACACATCCTTTTGAGGATGAATACATGTCATACCCTCCCATAGGATCACACTCAATATAAGGCCTATTTTCTTTATTATTTTGGTAACACTTATCAGTTGTAATATTTACAAAAGCTTTAACAGAACCACAGGTTCTTGCAGCCTCTAAAACATTTAAAGTACCGATAAGATTAGTCTCATAAGTCTCCAATGGTTTTTCATAAGATAATCTTACTAAAGGTTGAGCAGCCAAATGAAATACAATCTCGGGGCAAAAGTTTATGAATGCTTCATCTAAAGATTTCTTGTCGCAAATATTGGCATAAACATTTTTACACTTATTGAATATTTTTAACTCATTAAACATAGATGGATCAGTATTGGGCAGCAAAGAATACCCTAATATATCAGCCCCTAACGAATTTAGCCATAAAGCCAGCCAACTACCTTTAAAGCCAGTATGCCCGGTAACTAAAATTCTTTTACCATTAAAAAATTCTTGCATTAGCTAACACCAACTGATTTATTTTTCCAAACAGCCCAAGGAGCTTTGTCTGACAACCAAAGGTTAGTCAACTCAGATTTATCACGAGCAGTATCCATAGGCTTCCAAAAACCATTGTGTTTAAAAGCATTAATTTGATGATCAGATGCCAATGACTCTAATGGCGTTTGTTCAAAAATAATATCATCCCCATCGCCAATATAATCAAATATCTCCGGCTCGCAAACAAAATAACCTCCATTTATCCAAGCACCATCACCTTTTACTTTTTCTTTGAATGATAAAACAGAATTATTCTCTGAGATATCCAAGGCTCCAAATCTTCCAACAGGTTGAACAGCAGTAATAGTAAGATGTTTACCTGACTTATCATGTGATTGCAAAAGTTTATTAATATTTATATCAGAAACGCCATCTCCATAAGTAAGCATAAAACGTTCATTACCAATAAATTCTTTTGCTTTGCTAATTCTGCTGCCAGTCATTGTATCTTTACCGGTGTAAAGCATTGTGACTTTCCAAGGCTCTTGTCTAATCTTATGAATTTCTACAGAGTTAGAACTCATATCCACTGTTATATCTGAATATCTTGTATAATAACTAATAAAATAATCTTTAATTATATGTGATTTATAACCAGTGAGTATGATAAAATCATCAAAGCCATAATGTGAATATATTTTCATTATATGCCACAAGATAGGCCTAGTACCGATTTCCAACATTGGTTTTGGTTTTAACTCTGTTTCTTCAGAAAGCCTTGTTCCTAGACCCCCAGCTAAAATAACTACCTTCATAAAATATCCTTTTATAAAAATTTTAATATATTATCTATCTTAAATGAGAATATTAAAATGTTCAAGAATTTAATCTCTCTTAAAATATTCCCACAAGGACATTTTTATCAAAGGTTTTATTTTAAATTCAGGCTTATATCCAGAAAATAATTCATCGTCTAAAAAATCTATAACATCATAAGTTTTATACGATGTTATTAAAAGCAAATCAAAAGATATATCTTTCAACTCATATGGATTTACAACCGGAATTCCAAAAAAATCTTTTTTTACAATATAATTTAAGTCTGCAACAGCAACAATATTCAATTCAGATAAATCATAATTTTGGAACAAGACCGCTGCAAACTCCCCTGCGCCATACAAAACAACTTTTTTATTTTTGTATTTTCGGGCTAGTTTGTTTATAGTTTTTTGAACCTTCTTGTCTCTAAAATATTTTATAAAATCCATGTATTTCCTCCATATTTAAGATATTTCTTTCCCCCAAGCTGCTTTTTCAAGCGTTCTCTTTTGAAGAAGAGTGGCATTATAGTATATTTTACTATGCTTATCTTGAGTTATACTTTTGCAGCCATCAGGAGTCCTAAACGTTCCACTTTTATCCCATTTTTCAGGTGGAAAAAGCTCTCCATCTGAGTTTATTACACCAACATTGTAGCCTTTATTCAAAAACCATTTTGTTAAAGATTTATTACCATGTTCCATTGCATACGTATCTGCCTTACTAGATGGAAATTTAATTGATTCTGCATATTTCAAAAAAATTTTCCTGTCTACCAAAAAACAATTAGTCCTAATATGATAATTAGGAAAGTTTAAATATGACGATTTAAAGTAGACTATATTAGTAGGATTTAAAAGCAACTTAATTATACGACGCAATTTTTTCAGAATGCTTATTTTTTTAAACAAAATATTTTTTAATAATAACATATTATTCTCTGCAGGCGATTCCCAAGACCCATTTGGCCCCAAAAGCAGATATTTGTTTCTGTGTTTGTTTTTAATCACATTATAAAAGAATAATAACCAGTTATTAGCATTTATAACGGTGGAGGTACTAAAAAAAAATAAATTATCGCTCTCGGAAATTTTGGCAAAACGAATATAAGCTCCTAAATCTAAACCATCATCAGACAAATCAAAAATATTTATCCCGTTTTCCTTAGAAAGAAAGGTAAGTCTTTCATATTCTTCTTTTTTATTTTCCCAACCTTTAGCAATTACGGTTAATTTATGCTCTACACCAGCGGAATATTTTTTATAAGCATCTAAAAATTCTAAAAATGCACTAAGACCGTAGTCAGAGCCCCTTGATAAATATACAACTTCTATTATGCACATATTACCCCCTTTTCCTCCAAAGATTTTATAAAGGATAATATATTTGTGTAATCTATATCTTCGTCCTTTATAAAAGGTAAAGACCTATCAATGGTTAAAGAAACTCTTAAAAAATATATAAAAATCTTAAACTTAATTTCGCCGGATACTTTGGGTAAAATATCTTTTAGTAATATAAACAATGACTTAAAATATCTGTTATTTTTGCAAACATCTCTAACAACAGCTTTATTATAAGCTTCTATATTTAGTTTAAAAGTGGCTTCTTCTCCCAATTTATCCACCACACACTTGAAAGATAAAAGAGCTGCTGAGTTGATAATAGATTTGCTGCATAAAAGATTAGCAATTATTGCCGGAGCCTTTTTTATATAATCCGATTCATTATGGAATGCCATACCAAGGCTTTCTTTATTGTTATGATAATAATATCCATATGATTTGGGCGTAGTACCTATTACAACCATTGGAGAAGTTAGCTGCAAAACAGTCTCAGCAAGAAACATCATCATATTAGCTGCATAGTAATCAGGATATGGGCCTTGATAAAAGTCTCCATATTCAAGCATTTTATTTAAAATCCTTTTACTATATAAAAAAAATTGCATATTAAAACCGAATAAAAAATGGAAATTTAAACTAGATCTAACTAGGTTTGATCTATAATCTTTTTCCAAGAAAAAAGCCCCAGCAGATGGATATGATCTTGTTAAAAAAGCACCACCTTGAGGAAAAAGATTCAAAACACCCGGAGATAAATATCCATATGCCGGAAATGTAACAAGGTCTGGGTGAGAAAAAGCTTCAATATGATTGAGCGCTTTTGTGAAAAACCCTGGAAATAGGGCATCATCATCTCCCATCATAATAATATAATCTCCTCTTGCTAAATTATTGGCAACATTCCAATTTTCTGTAACAGTCAAAGGCACATCTGATCGAGTATAAATAATTCTTTTATCAGAAAGAGAGTTTATATATTCGTTTATATTTTCTTCGGAACAATTATCGGCAACAATAATTTCCCAATTTTCATAGTCCTGCTCAAAAACACTTTCTATAGCAAACTTTAATAATTCCAGCCTGTTTTTAGTCGGCAACAATACTGAAAATTTCAATGATAGACCCCTTAAAATTATATACCTTAGGTATAGTATCATGAGCAAAGAGAACATTTTAATATGTTAAGAAATTGTATTTTACCTGTTATTATTAGAATATTGTGCAAGAATATAAATAAAGTTACTACAAATTTATAAACTTTCAGGATATATAATGCCAACATTTTCAATAATAATGCCAAACTATAATTATGGGAATTTTATAACAGAATCAATCGATTCCATACTAAAACAATCGTATAAAAACTGGGAACTAATTATTATTGACAATGGTTCTAATGATGATTCTATAAAAATAATAAAAGAATATACAGCCCAAAATAGAAACATTCATCTTTACCAACACGAAAATTCTGAGAATAGGGGGCTTGTGGCCTCTTTAAAGTTGGGATTATCAAAGGCAAAGGGTGAATATTTAGCATTTTTGGAAAGCGATGATCTTTGGGATAGCAACTACCTTGAAGAAAAATATAAAGTATTTAAAAAGTACCCAAACGTAAACTTTATATTTAATGATATATTGGAATTTGGCGACAAAAATAGAATTAATACTCTGTCAAATCATCTTAATTCTTGTCGTAATTTTTGTGAAAATACAAAATGGCCAACAGACATATCCCACAGAATAGCTTCATTAAATATAGTTATTACTTTTTCAGCAGTATGTTTTAAAAAAGAAAATTTTGAAAAATGTGATTTCACGATGCCAATAGATCCTCATATCGACTGGTGGTTTATTCCTCAAATAACAACACAAGGAGAAAGCTTTTACATAAACAAAAAACTAACAAAATATCGTATACATATGAAAAGCTATAGTAACAGTACACAAAAAAAATATCCGAGAGCTCAATCAAAAGTCTTTTTGGAGAAACTTTTTCGGGTGTTGCGAAAACAAAATAAAATAAAATACCAAAAAACAATGATAAAATCGCTTATCGAAAAAATGTTTTACCAAAAAATAAACATATTATCACTGAACAAAACAGATTTTATTAAATCATTAAAAAGCAAAAAAATATACCTTTACGGAGCAGGTATATTTGCAGAAGAAATAATAGCACATTATGATATTTCAGCTTTAAATATATCCGGATTCATCGATGCAAGTACCACCAAAGCTGGTAAAACTCTTGGGGGATACAAGATTTTTCACAAAGATGAAATACCTGAATTAAAGCCGGATGTTATAATATTGTGCGTGGCTAATCCTGATCTTATCTATTATAATTTGCTAGGGTGGTTACTTGAAAAAAACACCGTAAGCATTATAGTTTCTGATTTTTTTGATGAATTTCAATACAAAAATATTTTAGAAAAAGAAAATATAAGCCTGGAACAAACTCTATCTGAAATTCTTTTATAAACTATAAATCTAAAGATACAATTTTACAAGCAAGAGAGTTTTGCTCTATTAACTTTTCTATAAAAGCTTTTACCATTGAAACATTAGCTACAGTAATTATAATTTTTTCAGGTTTTATTTCTGCTATTTGTTCAGGGGCAGATATCATATATTTATCCAAAAATGCACCTTGTTTTTGTAAGTTCTGATCAAAAATGGCTATTATATCAAGATTATTAAATTCATTTTTATGATCTTTCAGAAGCTGTATAGCTTTCATTCCTGCACCATAAAGAGCAATTTTTTGTCCTTTTGCTTCATCCAAAACATTTTTTATTTTATTTTTTTGTAAAAATGGCCTAATAAATTCAACAAAATTATAAAAAAACCATAAAGATAAATTATTTTTGAAAAACTGATTTTTGAGTTCTTGTTCCCAAAAAATAGCATCCTCAAAAGCATCATTGGCCAATGTAGAATTCGCATATACAGAACAATCATACGGGCGGGCATAATAGTTGGCCAAAGGCTCTTGAATAATGGATATATTATACCTTGCTGCGACCCTAAGAAGATATTCCTTATCTCCTCCTTTTTTTAGATTTTTATTAAAATAACCTACTGTTTTTAGGCATTCGATTTTGAACAAAGAAGCGATAGGCGAAGGATAATTTTGAGATAAAAGCAAATTATATAAAGTGATTTCATCTGTCCTTATGCAAGGATATGAATGATGTGTAATAATTTTATTATTTTTTATTTCCTCCAAAAAATAATTTATATTGGTTACAACAGCTCCAAAGGAAGGGTGAGCTTCAAAAAAAATAACCGTTTTTTGCAAAAAATCGCTTTGCCAGGAATCATCGTCATCGTGAATTACAAAATATCCCCCCTCTGCTTGCTTCAAACCCAAATTAGACGCAAACTCCATGCCTTGAGAAACATTATTATGAATAACTTTTAACCGTCCATTATAAAAAGGGATATATTTATTCAGTAAAATATTTAATCGTTCTATATTTCCGCAATCATTGACTATAATATGTTCCCAATCTTCAAAGGTTTGGGATAAGACAGACTGAATAGCCCTTTCCAAAAGAAGAGGCCTGTCTTTTGTCCTTGTTATTATTGAAACTTTTGGCATAAATCTATAATACTTTCAATTTTGAATGATAGCAACTTAGTATCACTCATATATTTTTTCACAATTTTTCTCGCATAAGATCCCATCGCAATACCATTCAATTCTAATCCGTATTCTTTAGCCAGCTCATATGACTTGTCATTTACACCACCAGAAATCATCAAATATGCAGACAAATTAGCTTCTTGGATAGTCTTAGCCGTTTTTACGGCCTCTAAAGAACTTTCCATACTATCCAAATCACCACTCATTGCAATTCCATCAGCTTGTATTATCGTTGTTTTAGGCAGTCTGCTTTGCATCATTTTATTCAAAACAGATATCATTCGCTCATCAGATACATATTGATGACCAATACAAATACTCAACATTGCGCATTGGGATTGCTGAATTTGATTCCATTTATCAAATATTTCATCACCTTCATCACCTCGAATATGAAACTCGATGCAATCAATGCCATATTCCAACAAAGGCTCAAGAACCGAACTTAAATTTCCATCAAATTTTTGAAAGCTAATCGCAGATTCAGGACAGACCAGGTAGCATCTTTCACAGCCTATACATTTTTCTTCTATTACAGCGCAATGTTTGTCTTTTAACACGATGGCTGACTGAGGGCACACGTTTTTACATTTTTGACATCTAATGCATCTTAAAGGGGCAATTATCGCCTTCTGAAAATGCTTATCAGATGATGTCCCAACACTCACACAAAAATAGACTTCATTTCTTTTTACCCCAACAGAGTCTAAACCTCTTTGCACCGCCTTTAATACATCAATGTCAGGCGCAAAATCAAAAAACTTACACCCTGCTTTGGCATAAACAGCTACCAAATCAGTGATTTGCTTCAAATCTTGGTTGCCAGCCCCTAAAATTAATTTGAAAGCTTTTTTTGTCTCCAAAAGATCTTTTAACATAATTTACCTATAAGATTATTTTTTGACCCTTGCAAGTATCTCTTGCGCTACAGGAATTTTGAACCATAATGCAAACGCGAAGTACAAAATAGAACAAAGAACCAAAACACTCACCAATTCAATGCTCAGATAGAGTTTTGAATGGAAGTCAAAGAAGCTTTTGATAAATACACCGATAAAATAAACTATAAAAGTTATAGCAGTCGTTTTCAATAAAGGTGATATAAGTTTTTTGTATTCCATATCAATTTTTCGAAGAAGCAAAGACCCAAGCATAAACATATTAAAAAATGTCACAGCTGTTGTCGCAAGAGTAATACCCGCCATTCCGAATCGTCCGACGCACAAAAAATTCATAAGAACTTTTACCCCAATAGAGCACGCAGCAACCATAAATGGAGTCCTTGAATCATCAAATGAATAAAATACCCTTGTCAAAGTATCACGAGCTACGTAAGGAATGATGGAGATTGAGAGGAATAAAAGAGCCTTTGTAACCATTACAGTATCATAAGAATCAAACGCTCCACGCTCAAAAAGCAAATATATGGAGTCTTTAGCAAACATAAACATAAACATACATATAGGAAATGCCAAAAACCAAAGAGTACTGACACCTTTGTTAAAATAAACTTTTAGCGATGTCCAGTCTTTTTGCCCTATAAAAGTTGAAAACATGGGAAATAAAGGCACCAAAAAAGCCGTAATTAAGACACCCGTCGGAAATTGATACAACCTGTTAGAATAACTGATCGCAGACCATGCACCTTCTTCTAATCCGGAGGTAAAAAACATATCAATATACACATTTATCTGCCCAATTGTGGTCGATAAGATTGCCGGGAACAATACTTCACCTATTTTTCTCATATCATCGCTGCAAAAAGCAAATTCAGGGCGATAAATAACTTTATTCTTTAGTAAAGACGGCAGCTGGAACAGTAATTGCCCAACAGCACCTACTAAAAATCCCCAGGACAAAACATTCCCCGTGGGATCATCAGGGAACAGCCACAAAGCCACTATCATTCCTATACTGACAAAAATAGGGCCCAAACTCGGAGTTATAAACTCCCTGTAAACATTCGCAATTCCATAAAATATACCGATAACGCCGCCTATCAATATAATAGGGGACATTACTCTCAACTGAGAAGTTGCAATGGCGACAAGCTGATCACTTGCTTGTCCTGCAATTATACGGATAATTTGTTCAGGAAAGAAATAACAAATAATAGATAACAACCCAAATAAAACTGCCGTCAAGGTGACAAACGAATTAAAAATTCTAAGCGCACTTTTGGGTATTTCTACCTCATAATCAAGGATATATTTGGAAAAAAACGATATTGTAGCAGTATGAAAAGGTCCGCCAACCCCGCCTAAAAGGATAAGTGCCAAAGACGGTATTTGATAAGAATAAAAGAAAGCATCCGACACCATAGACGCACCGTATGCATTGGCAACAGCCAAATCACGCCAAAAACCGAATATTTTGCTTATTATAGTCAAAGCTGCAACTAAACCTGCAGTTTTAAATAGATTAATTCTCATCTTTTGGGCTATATACCTCTATCCACGCTTTTACTGTTTTTGACGAATTGTTTATCGGTAAGAAAACTATATTGTTTTCTTTTTTCAAATATTTATCCAGCCGCACAGTTGCAGATTTGGACAAACAATCTTTTTCTAAATTTATCTCAACATCATTAATAATAAAAGTAAAGTTTTTTACACAATCAGGATTTTCTATCATTAATGTTGCTTTAGAATTTGGTGCAGCAAAATCCATACTCACAGAAGAATTTGCGACCTCGACAGGGCAAGTCCCTATTGCTATACCTGTATAATAATGTTGCAAAATGTCATTGAATTTATAACCCATTTTGGACATTTTACCCGCGCCATACTGACTCAACCCCACACCATGCCCGTATCCGCCTCCTAAAAAGGTCACGCTGCAAAGATTCCCTTCTTCATCATAAAGACTATTTACGACAAAGTTGGCACTGTAGAGAAGTTTTGAATTTTTTTGGAAAATTTTTCTGATAATAAGTTCTTTTCTGACTTCAAAAGTCCCCTTATCAGTAACAATTTCAACAGAAATAGCCTTTCCTGAGACACCGCGCTGTGTTACTCGAATATCTTTTAAAACCCCAAAAGATTCATCTGTAAAATCAGGATCAATATAACCGCTTTTGGCATTTTGTTTGAGTGTTTTTTTCAGAACCTCTTCCAATTCAGGCCTATCCCAGCAAACTTGCCAGCGATAAAACTTAGACTCGGTATCATAGCTATCGGGAAATCCGACATAAAACTGAACTAAATCATTTTCATTTTTAAGCTCAAATCGTTTATCAGGCCTACCCCTAAGATAAGGAAGAGGCTCAACAGGTTTTGTCTCCCACTTTGGAGCCAAGAACACATTTTCGTAATTTTCCGTACACCCGCCCGCGGTAGAACTATATAAGGCTAAAATAATGTGGTTTTTATAAAGAGCAAAAAGCCCCAATGTTTCATCAACTGCCTGATTAGACAAAGGATGTTCAGTATTAGCCCCAAAATACACCTGGGATTGAACACTGTCACAAACATCAAAATTGTGATATATCACGGTTCTTGGGCGTAATATGTAATTACGAGCGGCAACAGTTTGAGCTTTCAGTGCTTCAAGACCAAAAGATACAGGCATTTCATTAGGGACAACGCCTTTTAGGTAATCTTGCATAGGCAACACGTTTATAACATTGAATCCTGTATGCCCGTTATTGGCAATAGCTATCTCAAATTCCCCTCGGTAAAGAGCATCTTTGCCAAGTCTTTTCAAGCCGTTAATTTTTAGCAATCCTTGTGTTTTAACACCCAAGGGCCCTTGCAAAGAGGTCTTAATCAAAGTATCAGAATACAAATTCAGTTTGTTATTTTGCATTTCTATCTTTAGAGGTTTTGAACAAGGTAAAGTGATTATATCAGCGTTTGATTGTTTGTCATAAACAGTATAATCAGAGGTTGCACCTATTGTTATAACAGGATAATAAAGTTTTGAAAAAGAATTATCGCTTATTCCCACTCTGACAATTTCTTTGTAATTAACTGCGAAGCAAGGCAAACAACAAAACAAAATTAACATAACTAAAATGATTTTTTTCATAAAGATATTTTATAACAAACCGAACAAAAGTGGTGCCACAAAATAAAGTACATTTTGTATTGAGTTCATTTTGCCAGAAGATGTATTTACAGGGTCCAAGCCTGTAATATCCTGATTGGCAGAATCCAAATAATGGGATATCCCATTTTGGGTTGTAAGCTGTTTTAGTTTGTAAACCCTGTTATCAAAGCTACCCTCTTGAGCTGCACCTATCAAATGGTATTCAAGCCTGTCGAGACGATTATCGGGTGAATCTTTAGAAAAAGTTTTTTCAAAGTTAGCCTTTTCCAAAGCAGAAATATCTGTCAATAAATAGCCAGGCATTGCAGAAATTTGCAGTTCACCTGCTATTTTATCGACCCTATCAGCCAAATCCACACTATCATAGGTTTTATGATAAAGGCTTTTTTCCAATCGTTGAAGCCGCAAGTAGATGTTTTCAGATTCATAAGTGCGGTTGTATATTTTTTTTTCCATTCTGGTTATTTTTGGGTAATTACCTGCATCAGAATAATCAGACGTATCAGAACTAGTGTAGTAAGCATTATCATTCCCCTCAAAAGTCGTAAAATCAGCATAAGCATAAGAAGTCGCGAATAGCAAAATTGCCAAGAGCGCAATTTTTCTCAACATTGTCCACACACCTCGTAATTTTATATATAGACATGTTCTGCGATTTAATATATTTTTTTAATCCCCAGTCAGGTTAAGCCCTGACTCCTAAAATGAGAGTTCTGCTGATTCAATCATTTTTTTGAGATTTGAAAGTTTTTTATCTAAAACATTAACTTTGGCCCTGATAGCAGCTGGCTGATATGCCCCATTGTAAGAATTGTATGATACATATTGTATGTTATCAACAGCCGTATACCATTGATTGGCAACAGCTTGAGAGTACACAACAACATCTTTTACAGCAGGATAAATATCTTGTTTGGCCTGAGGAGAGTTCTTGTATTTGTCCAAAAAACCTTCCAGATAAAATTTTTGGATATTTACACATGCGCAAAAATTCTGTACTTCGCTTGTTTTTGTCGCTTCTTGTAAGGATTCTACGGTCGTTTTTAAATCCAGAAGATCATTGTAATAAGCAGGCTTCTTGGCAGGCCTGAGGACTTGAAGCTGTAAATTACTGTAATCAGAAGGAGCTAGCTGCTTCTGCAGTAATTTTGGGTCAAGCTTAGGCGGAGGGGTCAGTTTTTCTTTTTGAATATCTAAAAATCCTTCACTTTGGCTCTCTTGTCTTTCTGCCTGAAAATAATCATTCAAATTAGGAGGTGTCCCGACGTAACCGGCACCTTGAAAAATAAAACATATAAACAAAAATATTACAGCTTTAGGAAAATTTCTCATACTAAAATTATATCCAATTATCAAAAATCTGTCATACTCTTAAAAATCTAGAAGTCTGACTCACTTTACATAAATACGTTTTTGACTTATAAAGTTATGTAAGGAGAGAATTATGTCAAAGAAAGCTTTTTTAGGTATAGATGTAGGCTCAGTTACTACCAAAATTGCCCTTATAGATGAACAAGGCAACTGTATTGATACAACGATGATTAGAACATCAGGCAAACCTGTAATTGCAGTACAAAAAAGCATGCAAAACCTCCTTGAAAAAGGCTACAGCGATTATGAAATATCAGGAGTAGGAACAACAGGAAGCGGCAGAAATCTGGCAGGTGCTCTTGTAGGTGCTGATGTTATAAAAAACGAAATCACAGCTCATGCAGTAGCTGCATCAACATATATCCCTGAAGTACAAACAATTTTAGAAATCGGTGGGCAAGACAGCAAAATTATCCTTCTTCGTGATGGAATTGTTACCGATTTTGCCATGAATACGGTATGCGCAGCAGGCACCGGAAGCTTTCTCGATCAACAAGCATCAAGACTTAATGTTCCCATACAAGATTTTGGCCCGACTGCACTCAAATCAACATCACCTGCCAGAATTGCAGGCAGATGCGGAGTTTTTGCAGAAAGTGACCTTATTCACAAACAACAACTCGGGTATCCTGTTGAAGATCTTTTATACGGCCTTTGTCAGGCTCTTGTGCGCAACTACCTGAGTAATCTTGCACTTGGTAAAGAACTCCTGTCAAAAGTCGTCTTCCAAGGCGGTGTAGCTACAAATACAGGCATGGTGAAGGCATTTGAAGAAGCATTGGGATGCGATATTGTTGTGCCCGAACACCACCAAACTATGGGTGCGATTGGTGCTGCACTGCTCGCAATGGAAAATTTCGACTATACGCAAAAACCAACAATGTTCAAAGGTTGGAATGTAAGCGAATTGGAATTTTCGTCTGTAACAAATGAATGTAAAGGCTGTTCTAACAATTGTGAAATCATCACAATACTGGAAGGCCATAATACCAACCCAAATGCCCATACCCCAAAAGAAGTCGAAGGCAAAATTATTGCCAGATGGGGCGGCACTTGCGGCAAATGGGATATGCAATAGTTTAAGCAAAATTCAACATGTAAAAAGCGAGCCTTTGAGCTCGCTTTTTGAGTAAGTTTATTCAATTTTTATAGAAATAACGGTGCAAATATCTTGTAATACAAATAGAATGACGCTAATACCAGCAATACCCCGCTGCTTTTCATTATTACAGACGATAATGAGTGCATAGAAAGAAGTTTCTTACACGCATTGGTAAAAAATGCTGCAACAAGCAAAATCACACCTTGTCCAAGAGCAAACGTAAAGAAAAGCATCGCTCCTGTGGCAAGATTAGATTTAAGTGAAGCAAAAGCCATAATACTGGCCAAAATAGGTGTAGAACAAGGTGTTGTCCCAAGAGCAAATATAATCCCTATCAAAACAGGAATCAAAAACACACTTCCACTTTTGTTTTGAGGAAGCTGCTTAACAACTGTAGGCATAGGTACATATAAAATTTCAAGGACATGAAGCCCCATAACCAAAATCAACGACGCTAAAAACAGCATCAGATAAGGGTTTGCATTGGCCCCAAGAACCTGACCCGTCATAGCGCATGTAACGCCGATGACTGTCAATGCTATAGCAATACCGAGAATAAAAGATATTACTTGCACCATAAGTTTGATATCTTTTTTCTGGTCATTCCCGCCGACATAACCTATGACGACAGGCAAAAGTCCCAATGAACAAGGTGAAGCTGACGCAACGATCCCGCCCAAAAATGCTAAAACTAAAAGTAATGCACTACTGTGTGCAACGCCCATTTGGGACATTAAAAAGTGATTTATACTATCCATTCTTTAACTCTTTCAAATAATTTTCTAACTGGCTTTGAGGAATACTTCCCTCGATTTTTGTGTACAATTGGCCGTTCTTTTTGAAGAAAATCATTGTCGGCACAACAGTGATGTTGTATTTTTTGATATATGGTTGTGCAGATGATGAATCAGCTTCAAATCTTTCAAAAATGACATCATTTTGATAAGACGGCTGAACTTGGTGAATAATTTTTTTCATTTTCACGCACTCGCCACACATTGGGGACGTAATCATAACCATTTTGGGTTTGTTTCCCTGAGCAACTGATATATTAGACGTAAAAATGTTGCTTTCAGATCCCAAAAATGAATACAATGCTAACGGCACCAAAAAAATAGCAAGTATTAATAGTGTATTTAATTTCATAAAAATCCCTCCTTATTATAGACTTACACACTTTTTTATATTTTTCAAAATAATACAAATATTACTTAGATGTATTAATCCATGCGGTAATTATATAAGACTAGTGAATTATTTTCATAATAATTAACTATTTATTAATCAACTTTTGTTTTTTTCGATTTTTCAGGAAAAATTTGCTCCACTGAAAACTTCTTTGCATCAGCAATCTTCTCAGAAGGTTCTGATTGATCACTAACCCCTAGATAATCCTGTACACGGGTTTTGAATTCTTGAATATCAGCACAAGTTATAAGCTGGCCTTTATAAGCCACTGACATATTTCCTGTTTCTTCAGAAACAACCAAACACAAATAATCAGAAACTTCTGACATACCGATTGCAGCTCTGTGCCTGGTTCCATACCTCCAGCTGAGCTTAGGGTCTTCGGTCAAAGGAAGCAACACCCCTGCAGAGACGACTTTTCCGTTACAAATAACAACAGCCCCGTCATGCAAAGCTGTATTAGGGTGAAAAATTGTCAAAAGAAGCTCTTGAGAGACATCTCCGTCAATTTTTGTCCCAACATCAAACATTGTGTTGTTTTCTTTTATGTTTTGCAAAACCATAAGCGCACCTGTACGTGTTTTGCTGAGGTGTTTTACGGCTTCTGTAATTTCTTTAACCACATTTAATTTTGACTGAGGGCCATGGTGTGGTTCTATTTGAAAAATATTTTTGCTAAATATACCAGGCTGCCCAAGATACCCCAAAAAGCGTCTTAGTTCAGGTTGAAAAATTACAACCAAACCAAAAAGCAATATACTGACCAAAGTTTCTAAGAACTTTCCTATTATCTGAAAATCAAGCATAATCAGGATTTTGCTCAAAATCAAAGCACCCAAAAGCATCCCGATACCTTTTAAAAGGCGTTCTGATTGAGTTCCTTTAATATAGGTCGTATATATTGCATACAAAAACAGTAATATAATGCCTATTTCAAAAAAAGCTTTTACGCTAAATTCCTTAATAGTCCAAGTAAATTGATTATTAAAAAATTGACTAAGAGTATCTAGCAACTGACAAATCCTTATCGATATTAAAGAAGTCTATCCGGGACCTCATCACAAGAGAGCAAATCGTCGTAACTTTCCCTTCTTATAATAATATCAGATTGAGCGGAATTTACAAGTACTATAGCCGGCTTTAGCACTCTGTTATAATTGCTTGACATAGAATAGCCGTATGCACCGGTATTAAACACGCAAACCACGTCCCCTGATTCCAATTTGGGCAAGTTGATATCTTCAATAATAATATCACCAGATTCACAAAATCTTCCCGCCAAAGTAACAGTTTCCACAGGTGTTTCATTGATTTTATTAACAACAACTGCAGTGTATTTTGCCTGATACATTGAAGGTCTTGGGTTATCAGCCATACCACCATCCAAAGACACATATTTTCTGCCGTTTGGAACCTGTTTTATGCTGCCGACTTTATACAAAGCCACCCCTGCTGTGCCGACAATGCTTCTACCCGGTTCTAGATAAATTTTGGGTTTATTAACCCCATATTTTTGCGAACAAACATCAATAGCTTCAATAATAATATCTGCAATAGTTTGAATAGATGGCGGATTATCTTCTGTCGTGTATGTAATACCAAGACCACCGCCGATGTTCATCTCGGTGAGTTCAATTCCAAAGGCATCTTTGATATGTTTAAATTGTTCAAAGATTACATCAACCGCATCAGCAAAAACCTGTGTTTCAAAAATTTGAGAACCAAGGTGAGCATGAAGTCCCTTGATTTGAAGAAGGGGATATTTTGAAATTATAGAAGTAATAGCTTCATCAATTTGAGTCAAATCAAAGCCAAATTTGCTGTCCAAATGACCTGTTTGGATGTATTCATGGGTATGGCACTCAATGCCCGGGGTAATACGGAGCAAAATATCTTGATTTTTATTTAATTCTTGTGATAATTTGCCCAAAAGTTCAATTTCGTAGAAATTATCGACAGAGATATGGCCTATACCATATTCCAAAGCCATTTTTAGCTCATCGAGTGTTTTGTTATTTCCGTTAAACATCACTTTTGACATATCAAAACCTGATTTGTAAGCGGTATAAATCTCACCACCTGAGACAACATCCAACCCAAAATTTTGTTTTTTCAAAATCGCACACATCGCCTTTGTCATAAAAGCTTTTGAGGCGAACAAAGGCTGAACATCGTGATATTTTGCAAATGAGTTTTTGTAATCAGTACAAATATCAATTATTGTTTGTTCATCATAAACATAAAGTGGAGTTCCGTACTTTTTGGCAAGTTCCAAAAGATTACATCCGCCTATTTCAACACCTGTGGGTGTAATTTGATACGTTTTGGGAAAAATACTCTGATTTGCCGACATCGAAAAACTCCTTCTGTTTGAATATGTTTACTATTAAAAATATTAATAATATAATTCTAATACAAACAAAGTTACACAAAAGGTCAAAATATGGATCAAAAACAGCCAAAAAATCATCAATTTATACTTTTTTCAGTAATGACAATAGTTTTTCTTATTCTTATCTATGTATTTAAAGAAATAGCACTATTGTTTTTTGGATCTTATGTTGTAGCCTGCGCACTCAGCCCATTAGTAGATATGATGGCAAAAGTGATGCCTCGATGGCTTGCTATATCAGTTGTTTATTTGCTGGGAATCATCACAATTCTTCTATTGGCAATCCCTCTTTGTGTTTTGGCTATTGAAGAATCAGCGTTATTTTTACATAATCTTCCCGTTTACGGATCTTATGTAAAAAACCTCATTATGGATATTTCTAAAGTTGATATACCTGCAAAAGCCCTTGTATTCAACTTCAATACAATTTCTGAAGCCTCTACAAAACTGGGTACTGAAATTTTTAATCAATCAATTAACTTAACCAAAAATATTATCGAAGGAATAACCATTCTTTTTACAGCTTCGATTATTGTTTTATATATGCTGCTGGATAAGCCAATATTAAAAGACGGTATATTGAGTTTTTTCCCTGACAGGCTAAAAGATAAAGTTCATCAAATGGCAAGAACCATATCATACAAAGTAGGCGGCTACGTAATAGGGCAAATACTTGTTATGATAGCGGTCGGGATTTTGACAGGATTAGGTTTGTTTTTACTAAAAATCAAATATGCTGCATTACTCGGACTTTTGGCGGGTGTTTTGGATATTGTACCGATTGCAGGTCCTATTATAGCTTTTATGCTGGGTGCTTTAGTAGCAGCTCCATTGGGACCCAAAGCAGTAATTTCTGTACTGGTTGTTTATTCTCTGGCACAATGGGTCACAAACCAGTTTATGAAACCTGCAATGTTTGGCAAGTTATTGGATTTGCACCCCATAGTGATTATTTTGGCAATCTTAATCGCAGCACAAACACTCGGAGTAATTGGGGTAATCCTTTCTCCTGCAATTGCAGCGACAATATGTGTTATATTCCAAGAATTTTACTTAAAGGTTATAAATAAAAAAGAAAATGACTAAACAAAAGCAAGAAACCTATCTATACAAACCAAGCGAAAAACTATCAGACAGTATCAAAATTTGGATGAGCTTTCCTGCATCTTATAACATCGGAATGTCGGCTCTTGGCTACCTTTCTATGTGCAAAATATTCGATACAAACCCAAAAGCCAATATGGAAAGATATTTTTTTGATACAGAAAAAACATCACACAACGTGAAAGATGTGGAGCTTTTTGGTTTTTCTTTTTCTTTTGAATTCGACTTTATTAATATATTTAAAATGCTTGAAAAACTGAAGATCCCCCTTTATGCAAAAGACAGAGACGAAACTCACCCTCTTTTATTTGCCGGCGGTCCTGTGATGACAGCAAATCCTGAACCTTTTGCTGAGTTTTTTGATTTCATAATAGTTGGAGACGGCGAAAACTCCAACGATATTATCGATTTAATTTATGAGAACAGAACTTTGACAAAGGCGCAGAAACTAGAACAATTATCAAACATAAAAGGAATATATGTCCCCTCGAAATATCAAATTGAATACAATGATGATTTCAGTATCAAATCAATAACACCCGATGAAAAAGTTATCAAAAACACAATAGAAAACCTTGATTGCGTGTACTCTCCGATTGTTACGCCAAATACAATGTTTTCCAGTAATTGCCTAGTGGAAATAGCAAGAGGTTGTCCGCAAAAATGCGCTTTTTGCTGGGCTTCATACGGCAATTTGCCGTTTAGATACCCAAGCTATGAACAAATCATTGATGCCATAGAACAAGGTATTAAAAACGCAGGCAAAATCGGTCTTCTCGGGGCATTAGTGAGTGCTCACCCTGAATTTGACAAAATCACAGACTACATCAATGATAGACTTGATGAAGAAAATTTTGACGTGTCAATATCATCACTAAGAGCTGACAGGCTTAATCCCAAAATTGTTCAAATGCTTGTAAAAGCAGGGCAAAAATCATCAACAATAGCTATTGAAGCAGGATCTCAAAGACTTCGTGATTTTATTAACAAAAAACTCACCCGCGAGCAAATTTTTGAAAGCGTAAAAATCGCATCAGAAAACGGACTTACAGGCCTAAAAATGTACACAATGATAGGGCTTCCGACAGAAACAATGGAAGACATAAAAGAACTTGTCACTCTTGCAAAAGAACTACAGCAAAAATATCGCAAAATATCGATCACAATCAGTTCTACATCCTTTGTTCCAAAAGCCCATACGCCTTTTCAATGGTATGGCAGAGAAAATATCAAATCCCTTGAAGAAAAAAATGACTACCTCAAAAAACATCTCCATATGTCAGGAATCAAATATCGCCCGACAAGTATCAAATGGGATCATATTCAAGGATTGATCTCAAGAGGAGACAGAAGAATTTCAAAACTTTTAATAGAGTTTTGCCGTAATTCAGCCTCTTTAGGCAGTATAAACAGGGCTTATAAAGAATGTTCAGAAATTGACCGCAATTTGCCGCCGTTTGAATGGTATGCAAACAGAGACATCCTTTTCGATGAAATTTTGCCTTGGGATATGATTGAATACGAAATACCTAAAGCCAGTCTGCTAAAAGAACTAAACAGATTACAAGATGCTCTTCACACATCTTCTGGAATATAAATAAAATTCTTAGACAAAAGATGCCTTGCTTCTTCAAACTCTAAAATTTTGGAAGCAGATATTTGCTGATATTGTCCGATTATCATAAAAACATCATCTATAGACAGCCTGATAGTACGTCTTCCTTGGGGGTTTTCAATAATTGTAGCCATAATTCACCCGAAAAAACTAACACTATAGAATATTTCGGGTGATTAAAGCTAAAAGTTGAGAAAAATCGACGCTATAGCTTACATCCAAGAGTTCATTTTATAACGTTGTTTTTAATTTCTCCATTCAAAAACATCTGGATATTATCAAGTGTAACAGCCAAAATACGCTCTACAGCTTCATGAGTATCAAAAGCGACGTGCGGTGTGATGATGACATTTTTCATTGTCAAAAGTCGGTGATTTATCAGAGTTTTTTCAAGACAGTCTTGTATTTTACATTCATCTTTTTGCAAAAATTTATCCTGATTTGTCAAAATATCCTCGCACTCAAGAACATCAAGGCCAGCACCGCCCACCTTGCCACTCAGCAAAGCATCATATAACGCCTTTGTATTGATTATTTCTCCTCTTGCTGTGTTAATTATAATCACACCATTTTTCATCAGTTCAAATTGAGGTGCATCTATCAAGTGAAGGTTCTCTTTAGTGCTTGGTGCATGTACAGAAATAATATCAGACTGCGCTAAAAGCTCATTCATAGAAACAAAATTCACGCCGTATTTAGCAGCGTATTCTTGATTTGGATACAGATCATATCCAAGAATATTCATACCCAACCCATGGGCAATACGGCAAAATTGCCCGCCAATTGAGCCAACACCGATAACACCAACGGTTTTTCTGAAAAGTTCCGTACCGATATAAGACCCCGGGTTGATAACGTTATTTTTGAGATCTGATGCTGACTCAGTAACTTTTTTGGTCAAGCTCATAAGCAAAGCAAAAGCATATTCGGCAACAGTAATATCACCGTATCTAGGGACATTTGAAACAGCTATATTATGTTCTTTGCAATAGTCCAAATCAATATGCGAAAACCCTGTCGAGCGGGTTGAGACATACTTTAGGTTAGGGAGTTTGGACAATTTATCAGCCCAAAGTCTCGAATTGACGAAAACGGATATTATCTCTGCGTCTTTTATTTTTTCATAATTTGATTCAAAATTTATGTGGAAACTATCTTCTAACAATACAACATCGGAAGCCACTTGTGATAACTTGCCCAATTCTGCACGTTCATAGTCCTTCACGTCAAAACACACAATTTTCATGACATTTATTCCTATAATATTAAACTACTATCCTATTTTAGAGATTTCTTCTTGCGCATTGTTATACAAAAATCTGATGTTTTGATACTTAGGACTGATTTTTATATTGGAAATCTCCAAATATTCACACATTTTATTATAATCGAAAACTTTTTCCCATTTTGCAATCACTGTTGAAGCGACGCAATTACCGATCAAGTTTACGGTTGTTCTACCCATATCAAGAATCTGGTCAATTCCAAGTAAAATAGCAACGCCTGCTATCGGCAAATTGAAACTAGCCAAAGTCGCTGTAAGTACAATCAAAGACACCCTTGGAACAGCAGCAATTCCCTTGCTGGTGAGCATAAGTGTCAACATTATCATCAATTGATGGTGCAAATCCAAAGTGATGCCCGATGCTTGTGCAACAAACACAACCGCCAAAGACAAATAAAGAGTGCTTCCATCTAAATTAAACGTATATCCTGTCGGCATTACAAAACCTACGATATTTCGAGGAACGCCGAAATTTTCCATAACCTTCATTGCTTTTGGCAATGCTGCCTCTGAACTTGCAGTCGAAAAAGCAAGCAAAGCAGGTTCTTGAAGAGCCTTCAACAAACCCATAAAAGGTATTTTACAAATTTTGCAGGCGACAAAAAGAACAAAAGTAATAAACAAAAATAATGCCAAATACAAAACTCCTATAAGTTTTGCATAAATAGCCAAAACACCTATTCCGTTCTCGCCGATGGTACTGGAAATTGCTGCAAACACACCAATAGGTGCAAAAAGCATAACATATTCAGTTACCTTAAACATTACATCAGCCAAAGATGACAGTACATTCAAAATAGGTTTGCCCTTATCACCTATAGAGGCCAAAGCTATTGAGAAAAATACCGCAAAGAAAACTATCTGAAGAATATCACCCTTTGCCATTGCTTCAACAATACTGTTTGGAACCATATGCAAAAATGTATCAGCAACAGAGCTGTTCACATTAACATGTCCCATTTGCTCAACAATTGCCATATTTTGGGCCGAAGCAGCCACATTGAATCCATGACCGGGCTTGAAATAATTTGCAACACCAAGACCAATCGCCAAAGCCAAAGTTGTAACAACTTCAAAATAAACTATGGTCTTAAGGCCGATTTGCCCAAGATGTTTGACATTACCATGCCACGCTATACCGACAATAAGTGTTGACAAAATCAAAGGAGCTATGATCATCTTAATCATACGCAAAAACAAATCCGCCAAGGGTTTGAGTTGTGCGCAAAAATCGGGGAATAACCACCCGCAAAAGACACCAAGAACCAAAGCTGCAAATATACATAAAGTAAGCTTCGATTTAGGCATGTCTTCTCCTTTGATTAGCTATGAAATAATTCTAACAGAAAAAAAACCGTCAATCTAGAAAATTGCCCAATAAATTAATCTGGCTCTCATAATTTTTTATAAAAAGGTGTATTTGCTCTAGTTGAATTTTGCTATAGTCTTTATTTTTCAACAACTTTTGCAATACAGCCACTCTATACTCATAATATCGTACAGTTTTTGTATATAATTCTTTTCGCAGTTGAACATCCAAAATATCACTACAAGCAAGTTTAACGGCTATTTGTCTTTCAATGCCTGAAGTTTTGGGCGAAAAATCCGCCTTCAAAGTCGAAAAAACATATTCTTTGCCTTCTTTAGTGATTGTATAAATATTTTTTTTGCGCCCGCCATCAGATAGGGTTCTTTTTTCTGTGACAAAACCTTTTTTCAAGAGTCTTTCAACAGCAGGATGCAAAGATCCGAAAGTTGCACTGTTCAGATAAAGAAATTTGTCTTTTATAATTTTTTGGATTCCGTACAGAGTGTTCTTGGAAGGGAGCAATATGTACAAAATTAAAATCTCAATCATTCCTCAAGTTTATCATAAATCGTATTTGTTTTATAATTGTATAAGATAGGCAGTAGGGATTTTAATATGTTAGAAGTACAAGAATACACAATAAAAGAACTGGTAGAAAAAACTGAGCTCAAACACATTGCAATAATTATGGATGGTAACAGACGCTGGGCCAAAACACTTGGACTACCGACAGCTGCAGGACACAACAAAGGCGTTGAGAGTCTCAAAAAAATCGTGCGTTTGGCAAATGATTTTGGCATTAAATACATAACTGTATATGCATTCTCTACAGAAAACTGGAAAAGAACCCAAGAAGAAGTATCTTTTTTGATGAAACTTCTATATGAAACCCTCAAAAACGAACTAAACGAAATGTTAAAAGAAGGCGTAAAAATAAAAATCATAGGAGATATGGAGCCACTTGATGACAAACTTAAAGGGATTCTTAACACTTCAATGGAAAAAAGTAAAGATAATACAGGTGTAAACCTTCAAATCGCAATTAACTACAGTAGCCAGCACGAGATATTAACCGCCGTCAAAAATATTGCCCAAAAAGTCGAAAACGGTGAGCTAAAATCTGATGAAATCACAAAAGAAACCATCGAAAACAATCTTTATACAGCAGGTATTCCCGACCCCGATATAATGGTCAGAACAGGCGGAGAAATGCGCATAAGCAACTACCTTCTGTGGCAATTAGCCTATAGCGAAATCTATGTAACAGAGACCTATTGGCCTGAATTCGGTCAAGAATCATTGGAAGATGTCGTACGCGAATTTGCAAAACGCTCAAGACGTTTTGGAGTGTAAAATGAAAAGAATTGTCCTGGCGACTCAAAACAAAAACAAACTAATTGAAATGCAGGCTATTTTTAAGCATTTTGATATTCAAATAATCAACCCGCCATCAGATTTTGACCCTATTGAAGATGGTAAGACATTTTTTGATAACTCTCTCATCAAGGCAAAAGCCGCTAGTAGACTTATGGGATTGCCTGCACTTGCTGATGATTCAGGGCTTCAGATAGAAGCTTTGGGTGGTGCTCCGGGTGTTCATTCTGCCAGATGGGCCCAAACAAATGCCGAACGTATACAAAAAGCCATCGACAGCTTGAAGGGGCAAGACAATCGCAATGCTCAATTTGTATGTTGCATGACACTTACAGATTCTAAAGGAGAGCTTCTTTATACATCAGAAGGGATTTGTAAAGGTATTATCCTTAAAGAGCAAAAAGGCACAAATGGCTTTGGATACGACCCGATATTTTTTATACCTGAACTTGGTAAAACCATGGCTGAATTGAACCTTGATGAAAAGAATAAAATTTCGCACAGATCTATCGCCCTAAAGCAAATGATAGAGTTTTTAAACAGTCAAAGAGAAAATCTCTAGGATTTCTTTGTCTGAGAGTTCCGTGATATTTTGCTCACCTGAGAACAATGACATATCAACGAGTTCTGTTTTGGCTTTTAGCATATCATCGATTTTTTCTTCAAATGTTCCCATCGTGATTAGCCTATGGACCATGATGTTTTTGTCCTGACCGATACGATATGTTCTGTCAGTTGCTTGATTTTCAACAGCAGGGTTCCACCACAAGTCATAATGGATTACATTTGATGCAGCAGTGAGGTTTAGACCAGTACCGCCTGCTTTTAGAGACAAAATCATAAGTTTTTTGTCATCATTTGTTTGGAAATCTTCGATATATTCTTCACGCTTGTTACGAGGCAAAGACCCATGGAAGAATATCGGCTCGATGTTGAACTCTTCTTGCACAACCTTGCAAAGTATCTCGCCCATTTCTTTATATTGAGAGAACAAAAGAGCCTTCTCATCATTCATAAAGATATTGCGCAAAATATCCACAGTATGAGCCATTTTCCCTGAATCATCGACTTTGACATTTTTTGATTTGGTGTAGTGCGACGGGTGATTGCAGATTTGCTTCAATGAAGTAATCAACTTCAAAATATTACCGCGTCTTGTAATACCTGATGAAGTTTGGACTGTTTTCATCGTGTTTTCAAGAGTTTTTTCATACAAAGCAGCTTGCTCTTTGGACAAATAACAATAATCATCAAGAACCATTTTTTCAGGAAGATCATCTATAATTGATTTGTCGGTTTTTAAGCGGCGCAAAATAAACGGAGATGATGCTTTTTTGAGCCTTTGTGCTGATTCAATATCTTTTTCTTTTTCGATTTGATTTGCGTAGTTTTTTTGAAAATCGTTCAAACTTCCCAAATATCCTTTATTTACGAAGTCAAATATACTCCATAACTCACTTAATCTGTTTTCGATAGGAGTACCTGTCATAGCTATACAATGAGGAGTTTTAAGCGATTTTACCGCCATTGTTTGGGCAGTTGTAGGGTTTTTGATATTTTGGGCTTCATCTATAATCACAATGGCCCATTCATGCTCTGTAAGATGCTCAATTTCCATCCGCAAAATCGAATAAGTAGTAATAATCATATCAGATGTCATATCAAGTTCTCTGTCCTGACCATGATACATGCAGGTTTTTATGGAAGGAGCAAACTTTTGACATTCTTTTACCCAGTTGCCTGCAAGAGTTGTGGGCACAATACACAAAACGGGTTTTTCAAGCTTGCCTTCTTCTTTAAGTTTTAGAATCAAACTCAATACCTGAATAGTTTTACCAAGACCCATATCATCGGCGATACAAGACCCAAAACCTTTTTTACAATTGGAATACAGCCATTTATACCCGCTCACCTGATATGGCCTTAATGTACCTGTCAAACCATCAGGGATATCAATATCTTCAATATCGATGATGTTTTTTATAGCTCGTTCAAATGCTTCATCATAATCAAACTCAAAGCCGTTCAACTGACGAGTCAGAGCCCCATGAAGAAGTTTGACGTTATTCATCTCAATTTTGTCAACAGAATTGAGTTTTTTGACGAGATTTTTGACATCATCAGGGTTCAAAAGAATGTATTTGTCTTTATACATAATGAGTTTTTGGGCAGATTTTGTAAGCTCCAAGAACTCCTCTTTTGATATTGTTTCATCGCCGATAGAAATTTCATAAGAAAAATCCATAATATCATCAAGAGAGAATGTGCCGACTGTCTTTTTCTCAAAAATATTATCATAATCAAAACTTCCCTTAGAATAAGCCCTTAAAACGGCTTTAGGGATTACGATATTTTTGAGTGTTTGCGGGATTATAATATTTATGTCAATTTTTGCCAAAACAGCAGTCAACTGAGAAATAACAATCAAAAGATCAGCCATAGAAAGCAAAATAGGTGCTTTACCCTCTGATAGGGCATATCTGTTCATAGGCTCAAAATAAGATCCTGCAAGATAAATCTGATCAGAAATTTCTTTTTTGATAAGTTCTTTTTTGGAATCTGTATCTATAAAAAGTTCAGCAAAGCTCATAATCGGAACATCCGGATGATGAGAATCAACAATATCAACACTCACCGAAAATTCACTTTGAGAAAGCTCTTCAATCCTAATCAAAGGCCTGTGCCTATGGCGTCTTGTTGCAATTGAATCAAACCAAATTTTCATACTTTTTGCTATATTGGTTTCATTTTTCAGGCTTCTGAACGGCTGGTTTTTGACAAGATAGTTCAAAATCGGATTAATTTTAAACGCCGCATTTTTGATAAAAATAAACTTATAAACAACATAATTAACAAAATAATCCAAAAACTCAGTCGCAAAAGTTTTGCCGTACAAACTTTCTTCTTCGAAACCGAAATTTTCAGGCATTAACAGTCTTTGGGCCTCAATAAGCTGGCTTGTATGCTCATTCAAATCAAGCATGCAATATTTGACTTCAAATATTTCGCCCTGCTCTTTAACATATGGCCTAAAATGCATTGTTCTGACAATTTCTTTTGCCAATAACGATGTATAGTTTAGAAACTTCGTTGAAGGAGTGAAAATTTCTTCTTCGCCCAATTTAGACAAATTAAGAAAATAATCAAAAACAATATCAACACCGACTTCAATACCCGCCTCTTGACGCCAAACTATTTCACCATCAACCATAACCGGGATTTTTTTGACTTGTGTTTTGAATCTGTACAAAGAACCCTTTGATTTCAGATAAAATGAAAAATTATTAGCAGGATAAACAAAAGCCTTTAGGCCACCTTTATCATCTTTAAAGAAAAAATAATGAGTATTCCGAATGGGAGCGATGTTTTCATTAAACGCAAGGCTTTCGAATTCTTCATCAATTTTTTCATAAATAGAAAGAAGCTCGATTTTGAAATTTTTACGCGGAAAAAAATCAGGATTATCAGGCAAAAGCTCAAACATATCATCCAAATTGGCTTTATCCAAAACTATTGACGGCAAGTCTTTTTGCCCGTTAGAACTTTCTTGCACAAGCAAAGGATCAGGTGCATCACAAGCATTGATAACCAAATCTTGATCAATTGCCCTAAGATCAAAAAGAAGCATCGGATGCTTATCAAGATCATCCGCAATTGCACTTACAACTGCGTAAAACAAGCTTTTATCAATCTTTTGGTTTGATTTCATCATAAATTCTTGCTTGGTTTGAGGGATTAAATTCACACCAAAAGTTTCAAGGGCCTGCAATACAGAAGCATTTATATTACGAAGTCCGACAAAACTTCTCATCAAAGGCTGGCGTTTTATGACGGCAACAAAATTATCGACTTCTGATGAGGACATAGGCCTAAAACTAACTTTTACTTCATATTCTTTGCCGTCTCTTTCAAGATGCAAAGTAGCCTTACAGGTTTCGTACGAACTCTGCGTTATAGTAAAATCAGTTGATATTTCACTCTCTTTTTGTATAAAAAGAGGAATAATTTTTGTTAAAAAATATTTTCCGCTATCTTTTTTCATTATGTTTTGCAAATTCCAAAATTATATTCTTAACCCACTCTCTGCCCCGAACAAGCGACTGCCAATCCAAACTCTCATTACAAGAGTGCATATTATAAATGTTAGCAACTCCCAGCAAAAGAGGCAAGAATTTTTCACCTTTTGCATTAACTTTATCATTTGATAAAAGATGAGTTTCTGCGCCTGCGTGAAAACTTGATAACTTATAATCAATCTGTGATAGGTTTGCAGCATCAACAACAACATCTCTCAATAACGAATCATCAGATTTTACAAATGGCTTAAGGTGTTTTTTTACAATAACTTCTATCTTGATCCTGCGTTCATATTTCGCAACAAGTTTGTCGATGTCTCGTTTGATTTTATCAACAAGCTCTTTCTCAACTTTAGGATCTGAACTCCTCAAAGAATAAACAGAATAGGCCTCTTGAGCAATAATATTCGTCATCGAATTACGCGCTGTTGAATGCATTATATTTTCAGTCTTAAGCTCATCAGGTACGGATTTGACTTTGTCTATGAACAAATCTTTGATTTTTTCGCCCAAATACATGCCCGCAGATCCTCCGACAAAAGATGCAGCATTAACGGATGTAATTACACCTGAATCATCCTGTTTATAAACACCTTGAGGAATACAAGCATCAACTTCTGCCAAAACCTTAAGCGCGCTAACTCTTGTTGTATCGGCGATATCAATCCCGGAGTGTCCGCCTTTACCGCCATGGACTTTGATAAAAATATTTGTATAACCCGCACCGGAATGATCAATTACACCAAGGCTTTCCCCATCCAAAATAAGTGCATATTTTGATGAAAGCTTAGAAGTATCAAGATTTTCCATACCTGTCATAGAATGTTCTTCATCACGGGTAAAAGTTATTTCAATGGGGCCATGAGGAGTTTTGGAGTACAAATCAGCCATTTCGATTGCCACATCAATTATTTCTGCCACGCCTGCTTTATCATCAGCTCCAAGGGTACGTTTTTTGTCTGTTTCAATATAATTGCCATTCAAAAGAACATTAACTCTATCAGATCCGCCGACAACATCCATATGGGCAGAAAGCAAAACGGGCTCAACATTGTTACACCCTGATGTGGCTGGAATTTTGGCTATAATATTACCGTAAGAATCAAACCTGTTTTCAACTCCATGGATGGACAAAATCTCTGATATAGTGTCTGCGACTTCTTTTTCTTTGAAAGAAGGAGAAGGAATCTCAGCCAAATCCACAAATAAATCAATCACCCTGTGTTTTTTTCTTATATCTCGTAAGTTCATATTATACCTTTTGTAAAATTTTCATATTATAATTAATTATAGACGAAAAGATGGAGTAGAAGCAAATGGAAGAAAAAGAATATTCCTTTAAAATCAAAAAAGGCGACGTCGAAATCGAACTTAAGTCCACTGATACAAAGTTTGTCCAAGAACAACTTGAAAAGTGGAGAGAAACACTGCTAAAAAACAAATAATGTATTGAAAAAGGGAAAACACTTTGCACACTTATACATTGCTGATTAAAAAAGATGACATAGTTTTGGAGTTTAAAAGCTACGATAACCAAATTATAGCAACAGAGCTGGCAATTTGGATTGAAGCAGCAGCAAAAGCTTTCAATGACCCCAATAATACTGCACAAAAATCACACCAAAATCCTGCAAAAGAGCTTGGTGTCATTGACTTGGATGCCCCGCCTCCAATAATTGAAAAACAAAACAAACCTGCAAAAACTCAAACCATAGAGCCACCTGCAGCAGAAGTAAAAAAAGAAGAAAAAGAACCGTACAGCTACAAAATTTCTGATGCAACAAAAGAGATTTTGCAAAAAGCAATCCATAAACCTGTCAAAACAATGGAAGAAGCTCTAAAACCCGAAAAACACATAGAACAACCACCCCAAATTGAAGAGCCGACAGAAACAATAAAAGAACAACCGCAACCTGCTGCGATAGAAGACAGTGTTTCAAAAGAAGACTTCACCTCAATATTCAACCAAAAAATCGTCAAAGAAAATTCCGCAACAGACAAATTTGCACAGCTTTTAAGCCTACAAAACATTCACAACAAATTTGACTGCCTGATTGCTTGTGCGTATCATTTGGTCGAACGTGAAAACTTTGAAAGATTCACCCTGAAACAAATAAATACACTTTCAAAAGCACTTTTGGAAGAAGCTATTGAACACGATACTGTAAAAGAAGCATTAGAAAAACGCTTCGTCAAGATTGTCCCTGATTATACAGGTATTGCCACAACAATGGAATATACTCTAACTGAACAAGGTATAAGATATTTCAATGACCAAATCTCTCAATAAAAAAGTTGCAATAGGAATGAGCGGCGGAGTAGACAGCTCCACAACAGCTGTTCTGCTAAAAGAACAGGGCTATGATGTCATAGGCATAACAGCATTAATGAACAAAACACCAGACGTCTCAAAAAAAGCCAAAGAAGTCTGCGATAAATTCGGCATAGAACACTATGTAATTGACTTGTCAGAAAAATTTGAAAAAGAAGTAATCGACTACTTCAAAAACAGCTACAAAAATGGACTAACCCCAAACCCTTGTATAGCCTGCAACAAAAAAATCAAATGGGGTGTTCTTTATGATTATGCAATTAATACACTGGGCACGGATTATTTTGCCACGGGGCACTATGCAAATATAGCCCAAAATAAAGACGGATATTTTTTGACCAAAGCAAAAGACACACAAAAAGACCAATTGTATTTTTTGTTCGAGCTCACACAAGAGCAACTATCCAAAACCATCTTTCCCATGGGTGATTTTGACAAAACACAAGTAAGAGAAATAGCCCAAAAATACGATATTCCGACCAAAAACTCAAAAGACAGCCAAGATATATGCTTCATTCCAAATCCTGATACCACCAAAAAATTCCTACTCAGAGAATTTGGTAAAAAAGAAGGGTATTTCATAGACATCAATACCAACAAGGTATTAGGCAAGCACAACGGATATTACCAATTTACTATCGGACAAAGAAAAGGTATCGGGATATCCGCCCCAAACCCTTTATACGTAGTAGATGTAGACCCTCTGAAAAATTCCGTAATAGTCGGATACAAAGAAAATCTCTACAAATCAAGCCTGGAAATAGTATCCCCGACTTTTCAGCAAAAAAGCTACGTAGGGAAAGAGTTTCGGGCTCTTACAAAAATACGGTACAACTCAAAACCCGCTCACTCCTTGATAATCCCGAACAACACAAATAATTCAATCCAAATAATATTCGACGAACCGCAAAGCGCAATAACCAAAGGTCAAGCCGCAGTTATCTATTCCCCTGATGGTTCATCTTTAATAGGCGGCGGCTGGATAAAATAAATTAGTATGATACTATAATATTATTGAAATAACAGAGGATTCTACTTGAGCATGAAAAAAATTCTAATCACAATCACAATTTTTTCATTGATGATTACAAACGCTTTTTCTTACAGCCCCACAAAGCTATACGATGATGTATGGGTTTTGGTAGATGCCAAATATGTCGACCAAAATATCTGCACGCAAGACTGGACAAAATGGAGGCACAAATATGACAACAAAATCCAAAATGATGCCGATGCAAAAGTAGCAATCGAAACAATGCTTGCAAGCCTTAATGACCCTTATACAAGATACCTCGATATAGAAGAATTCAAAGACGAAAATGATTCTATAAAAGGATCTTTAAAAGGCATAGGTGTACAAATAGGGATTAAAGACGAAAAACTCACAGTAATCGCACCTATGGAAGATACACCTGCCGCCAAAGCAGGTCTTCAGGCAAATGATGTTATTTTGCAAATTGACGGACACAGCACAAAAGGTATAACCGTAAAAGAAGCCGCTGACAAAATCAGAGGCCCTGAAGGAACTTATGTCAAGCTCCTTATAAAACGCGGAGAAACAGAAAAAAACTATGAGATTGTCCGCCAAAATATCCAACTTAAATCTGTCAGCACAACAACGCCTGATAATATCAAAATCCCTGAGAACATGGGCTATATTCGCCTAAGTACTTTCATAAACAAAAATGCTTACAAAGAAGTCGCTGACGCTCTTGCCGCCCAAAGCAAAAAACAAGGCTATATCTTGGATTTGCGCTCTAATCCCGGCGGACTTTTAACAAATGCAATAATAATATCAGATATGTTCTTAAAAGGCGGAAAAATCGTCAGTACTGTTGATAGAGACGGTTATAAAGAAACTCAAAGAGCAAGTGATGAAATAATCACAAATAAACCTATTGTTGTCATTATTAACGGCGGATCCGCAAGCGCATCAGAAATATTAAGCGGGGCTCTTAAAGACAATAAAAGAGCCACATTAGTCGGTACAAAAACTTTCGGAAAAGGTGTCGTACAAGAAATAAACAAACTCCCTGACGGTTCAGGCATAAACATAACAACTCAAAAATACCTTACTCCGAACGGTACAGATATCCACAAAAAAGGCATAGAGCCTGATATTGAAGTACAACTGAGTGAAGAAGACATCAAAGCCAAAAAAGACCCCCAGCTTATGAAAGCAACCCAGACTCTGAATACACTTATTCAGCAAATGTATGGAAAAACTTGCAAAGCTTACTAAAAATCACAAAAATAAAAGGTCCTGATATTAAAACTTGTCAGGGCCTTTTGTTTTTTGTTAAATAATAAAAAAAGCTTATAGAAAAGTATGATGATGAACGATTTAGAACTTTTAATGCCTGCTGGCAATATAGAAAAACTCAACTATGCTATAGAATACGGTGCAGATGCAGTATATTTGGGGCTTGCTGACTATAGCCTCAGAACAATGCGCTCAGGCGAAGTTATTACCCCTGACAACTTAAAACAAGCCGTCGATATAGCCCATAACAGAGGTAAAAAAGTATATTGCACGCTCAATATATTTGCTCATAATCATAATATTTCGAAACTCGAAGCAGAACTTGAAATTATAAAAAATGCAAACCCTGATGCCGTTATTTTTAGCGATATGGGGGTTTACAATTTAATAAAAACCCACATGCCCGAAATGCCCTTGCACGTAAGCACACAAGCGAATACCCTGAACTATGAAGCGGTTAAATTTTGGCGTGATATGGGTGCCAAAAGGATAATTTTGGCAAGAGAATTGAGCCTTAAAGAAATTTCTGAAATAAGAGAAAAAGTCCATGATATCGAACTTGAAATGTTCGTTCAAGGTTCTCAATGCGTTTCATATTCGGGAAGATGCCTGATAAGCAACTATATGACCAACAATGAACGCAAATCAAATCAGGGGTTTTGTGCACAGCCTTGCAGATGGAAGTATTATCTTGTCGAGGAGACAAGACTCTCTGAACCTTATGAAATTGGTGAAGATGAGCACGGAACTTACATTATGAGCCCAAAAGATCTCGCATTAATAAAATATCTTCCCGAGATCATCGATGCAGGTGTAAATTCAATCAAAATCGAAGGTCGCACCAAAAGTATGTACTACGCTGCAAATGTAGCCAAAACGTACAGACTTGCCCTCGATGCAATCAAAAATGGCGAACCCTATAATGCAGATGAATTATTAAATGAACTTAAAAAAGTCGGTAACAGAGGTTATACCACAGGATTTTCACTTGGTGATATCCCTGAAAATGAATATAAATATGATTCTTCGCTGTCATCGGCAGGAGCGAGATTTTATGCAATAATAAATGATAAGGATGAAAACGGATTCTTGACCAAAATGAAATATAAAATACAAAAAGGCGAAGAAGTTGAAATTTTCAACCCCAAATACCAAAGCAAAGCCACTATTACTCAAATAACAGACTTAAACGGTAATGATTTGGATGTTGCCAATACCAATCAGGAATTATACCTTAAATTTTCCCCGATTGACTGGCTTGAAAATGACTATAAAATGGCGATAATAAGAAGTGTAGGAGAATAAAATGTTTTTACAGGCAGACTTCGTTCTAAAAAATGTTATGGAAATAAACCTTGATGAAATGAGACAAAAGGGCATAAAAGGGTTCATTTTTGATCTTGATAATACCCTTATGGCACCAAATACAGGCTTTTTCACAGAAGAAGTAAAAGCATGGCTTGATGAACTTATGAAAGAGTTCAAAGTTGCGATAGTAAGCAACAACCCAATTCCTTCTTATGAAAAAAAAGTCAGAGAAGTCATAAATATGCCTATATATTTCAAAGCAGGCAAACCAAGAAGAAAATTTGTAAAAGAAGCCCTTCTTGAACTCGGCATAGACCCAAAAGAAGCTGCAATGGTCGGAGACAGACCGCTTACCGATATTTGGGTAGGACAAAGACTAAAAATGGTAACAGTCTTAGTTGACCCCATAAGAAAAAAACAAGAACACAAAATAGTCAAATTTCTACGAAGCCTTGAAAGATCCTTTGTTAAAAATGCGGGAAGCTACTAAAAACCCCAATAATCTTTCAGACAAATTTTATATAAAAAACTCATCTGTAACAGGTGAGTTTTTTATTTGTTAACATTTTTTAACAAACTAGTCACAACAGTCAAAACCCTTATCAATACTGAATATATACTATTTGCATATCAAGGCAAATAAATACTTGGTAAATAAATAGTATATACCGAGTATTTACTATTGCGAGAAAAGTTAAACATGCAACAAAGCAAAAAAGCAATTTTTCAAAGTTGATTGTTTTTATATAAACATAAGAAACAAATTAGAGAAGATACTAAACAAGATACTGGATTAAAAAGCGCAACTACGGGATTGTTCACTGAGTAAATTTCAGATTGGAGGAGATAAGAGAAGAAAAAACATTTAACACAATTAGTTTGTAGATTCTATAAACTAAAGCTGAAACAGGCAAATAAGATTTGTAAAGAAATCACATTTTATTGAATTTAGAGAGAAAACAAAACCTTTATACAATTAGGGATACTATTGGCGCAAGCCTTATTTAATTTGGGAAAAATAGAGAATTAAAATTTCAGAGGAGAACGTAAGAATGGTACAATTTGGAGCACTAACATCAGCAAGAATAGCATCGACTACTTTAGTTAATGCATCTTCTGTAACAGGTAAAAAAGGTGATTATGACCAAACCTTTACATCACGTCAAACTGGCGGAATGGACGAAGTTGAATTCAGCCATAGCTATGAAACAGGTACTATCGGCAATATGCCAAAAGGCTTGGATTTCAGCAAATATCAAAAACAAGATTTGGCTTTGGCCGGCCACGGCCCTGGAGGCATCAAAGCTGGCTACTATGAAATGACCGACACCCTAAGAAACGGTCAGGCCGAATCAACTATGTGCTACGCAGACTGCGCATAACAGAGAATACTTTAAAGATTTAAAACGAAACATTCTTATTCTCTCTCATCTCTCTTTATTAACAAAGCATTTTGTGATACTTTCTAGATATGTTCACAGGACTTGTCGAAGAAGTAAGCAAAATACAAGTCCTTGCAACCCACCCAGGTGGAGCAAGGCTTTTTTTTATGTGCGAAAAAATCCTCGATGACCTAAAAATCGGCGACAGTGTTGCAATTAACGGTACTTGTCTCACTGTGACAACAATAGAAGGCTCTACAGTAGGTTTTGATGTTTCAAAAGAAACGCTCAGCCTGACCCAATTCAAACAAGGGGATTGGATTAATCTTGAAAGAGCAATGAAAGCCGATGGAAGATTTGGCGGGCATATAGTATCAGGGCATATAGACGGTGTAGGGAAATTTCTAAGCAAAAATTTTGACGGGATGTCATATATTTTGACCTTTGAAACTCCTGATGACATAGCAAAATACACCATAAAAAAAGGTTCTATAGCCATTAACGGCATCAGCTTAACAATTGCAAAACTCGAAGGAAGAATATTTACAGTCTCAATAATCCCTCATACCTTTGAAAATACGAATTTGAAATACCTCAAAAGCGGTGACTATGTAAATTTGGAAGCAGATATGATTGCCAAATATGTTGAAAAATTGACCTCTTCATCAGATAATTACGGCATAAGCGAGAAATTTTTAACGGAGAACGGATTTTGAAATTCAACACAGTAGAAGAAGCAATAGCAGATATAAAAGCAGGAAAAATGATTATCGTGGCAGACGATGAAAATCGCGAAAACGAAGGCGATTTGATTTGTGCAGCAGAACTCATTACTCCCGAGATTATCAACTTTATGACAAAAGAAGCAAGAGGGTTAATTTGCCTTGCTTTGACAACTGAAAGAGCAAAAGAACTTGACCTCAGTCCTATGACAGAGAACAACACCGATGTCAAAGGTACAGCTTTCACAGTAAGTATAGATGCTGACCCCAAATTTGGCGTATCAACAGGCATAAGTGCCTATGACAGAGCCACTACAATCAAAATTGCAACAGACAAAAGAACACAACCCGATGATTTCAGACGCCCAGGACATATATTCCCTCTCATCGCAAAAAAAGGCGGAGTGCTTCAAAGAGTGGGGCACACCGAAGCAAGTGTTGATTTGGCAAGATTTGCAGGGTTAAACCCATCAGGCGTTCTTTGCGAAATAATGAACGAAGACGGCTCGATGGCTCGTCGTGATGATTTGTTTGAATTTGCAAAAAAACACGACATCAAATTCATCACTGTTGCTGATTTGATTGCCTACAGAGTAAAAGAAGACCGCTTTGTCAAAAGAGTTGTGCAGGCAAAATTACCTACCGAACACGGAGAATTTGAAATATACGGATATCTCAACACCCTTGATAATACAGAACACGTTGCACTTGTAAAAGGTATGGGAGAAGGCAGAAGAGACAAAGGCGAAATCCCTTACGTCAGAATGCACTCTGAGTGCTTAACGGGAGATATTTTTCACAGCCTTAAATGTGATTGCGGAAAACAACTCCAAGCAGCATTGAGCTTTATTGACGAAAAAGGCTACGGAGCTCTTGTCTATCTAAAAAAACACGAAGGTCGCGGAATAGGGCTTTTAAACAAATTAAAAGCGTATGTTCTTCAAGATCAAGGCCAAGACACAGTAGAAGCCAATTTGAGCCTAGGTTTTGCTCCTGATTTGAGAGATTACGGAGTAGGAGCGCAAATCCTTTTGGACTTGGGCTTTGAAAAAATGAATTTGATTACAAATAACCCCAAAAAAATCATAGGACTGGAAGGATACGGCCTTGAAGTAGTAGAAAGAGTGTCTTTACCTGCTTCAATCAACAAGTATAATAAAAATTATATGATGACAAAACAAGAAAAAATGAGTCATTTGCTACAAGCAGATGAGTGTTGCGGATGTGCAACTTGCTCAGAATCACATGATTAGGAGAATGAAATGGTTAAAATTTTAGAAGGTAAATTAATAGCAGGCGAAGAGAAATTTTGCATAATAATTGCAAGATTTAACGAATTTATAGGGTCAAAACTTCTCTCAGGAAGCATTGACACACTTAAAAGACACGGCGTATCTGATGATAACATTGATGTTGTTTGGGTGCCGGGTGCGTTTGAGATTCCTTTGGCCGCCCAAAAAGTTGCCCCTAAGTATGATGCGGTTATCACACTAGGTGCTATTATTAGAGGAAACACACCTCATTTTGATTATGTAGCGGCAGAACTTTCAAAAGGAGTTGCACATGTATCATTAAACAGCGGTAAACCTGTAGTGTTTGGTGTTTTGACGACCGATACAATTGAGCAAGCTATCGAAAGAGCCGGAACAAAAGCAGGTAACAAAGGTTCATCAGCTGCTGAAACAGCTATTGAAATGGTTAACTTACTCAAAAATATCTAAAAAATAAGGATTGGAACGACTATGAAATGTAATGTAAATATGCGAAAAGCATTTGATTCTATTTTTAATCAGCCTCATTATGCAAAAAAACTCATATTAGGCGGCGTTTTTTCGTTGCTTGCAACGCTTTTAATCAACTTATATGCTTGTTTATACTTGCCTACAATAATAGACAAACAAGGTTTAGCTGTTCTTGTTTTGGCAATCGGTATAATCGGCGTTGTTGTGCATTTTGTGTTGAGTTGCTTGATTATGGGATACAATATCAAATTTGTGAACAATATGCTGACAGACAAGAGTGAAATTTTGCCATATTGGTCAAACTTCAAAGAGCTGTTCTCAAATGGTTTCAAATGGTTACTTATCAGCGTTATTTATTATTCACTGGTGATTATAGTCAGTATCGGCCTAACCAAATTATGTATAATTCCATATGAACATTCGCATTTGATGTCATTCTTTTTCTTGGTTCCTATTGCATTTATCTTTATAGCATCAGCCATTTTACCATTGCTTGAGACAATGTTTGCACACAGATTAAGAATAAAAGATGCTTTTAATTATGTAAGGGCAGTCGGTATTATAGCCAAAAACTTTTGGCAGTATATCATTCTTTTGCTGTTTACATTCGGAATATACTTATTGGCGGTCATCCCTTACACAATTAGTGCAATTACCATCGTAGGAACAATCTTAATCCCTTTTGTGGCTTTTATTGTGAAGCTTTTAGTAAGAAACCTGTTTGCTCAGTTCTATAAATCTGTATTGGAAAGAGAAGGACTATAGTGAAAAGCAAACTTAGTTTCACCAAAATGCAAGGACTTGGCAATGATTTTGTAATCGTTGAAGAAGAACAACTAAAAAACATACCGCTCTCAAGGATCGATTTGGCAAAACAGCTTTGCGGCAGAAGACTCGGTATCGGGGCAGATGGGTTGATTATCAATGTTAAACAAGCTAAAGAAACTGACTTTGAGTGGGATTTTTACAATTCTGACGGATCTGTTGCAGAAATGTGCGGAAACGGTATAAGATGCTTTGCAAAATATTTAAAAGAAAATAGTTTTACGCAAAAAGACGAATTCACAGTAAAAACTCTCGCAGGCATAATCACACCTCACATTAACGATGAGGGCTCAGTAACTGTTAATATGGGGAATCCTATACTTGAAGCAGAAAAAATCCCTGTAAAAGCGGATAAATCACCTGTACTAAAACATCTATTGTCAGTAAAAGGCAAAGAATTTGAATTCAGCGCAGTAAGTATGGGTAATCCGCATTGTCTGATTTTTAGTTCTGAAAACACTAAAGAACTTGCAGTTGAATACGGCAAAGATATAGAGTTTAACCCTATTTTCCCTAAAAAAACCAATGTTGAATTTATAAAGGTTTTGTCAAAAAATGAGATAAATGTAGATGTTTGGGAAAGAGGCTGCGGGATAACCAAAGCATGCGGTACAGGAGCTTGTGCTTCGGTGGTAGCAGCTATTTTAAATAACTTTACGGATAATGAAGTTGTTGTCAATTTACCGGGCGGATCGCTAAAAATAAGATGGGAAGGCTCTTTGGCTGACCCAAAACAAGATGTATTCATGACAGGGCCTGCCGAATTTGTATTTTTCGGCGAAGTGTTGTTATAAATTTTTCTTGTTTGTGATAATATAACTAACACATAAAACTTTAATAGGAGAATTGAAATTGAGAAATTATGAAATATTATGTATCATCAAACCAAATCTTGATATGGAAGAAGCTGATAAAGTAGTAGATGCTTTAGAAGCAACAATAAAAGACTTCGGCGGAAAAATCGAAGGAGTCGATAAAATGGGTCGTAAAAAACTTGCTTATGAAATCAACAACTTCAAAGACGGATTCTATTTGAATTTGAAAATTGATTTCCCTGAAGAAAAAGTAGTAGAACTTAAAAGAAACTTGACTCTTAATGACAACGTACTCAGATTTATGTTGTTAGAGAGTAAAAAAGCAAAAGCATAAGGAGCAAATAATGTCACTAGCTAAAGCAATATTGCAAGGAAAAGTAACAAGAAAACCTGAAAAAAGGTTCTCGTCTAACAATGTTGCCGTGACAACATTTGCGATAAATATTTCGCCTAATGAAGATGAATCACTCATCAGGGTCGTAACTTTAGGCAAAAATGCCGAACTCGCTGAACAAAAACTGCAACAAGGTGTTAGTGTTATAGTAGAAGGTCGTTTACAAACTAATGCCATCAAAACCGCAGATGGCGAAGACAAAAAAGTCGTTGAACTTGAAGCTCAAAACTTTGAAATCTTAGGAGTTCAAACAGCTCAAGCATCATCAAAAGCAGGAGAAGAAGATATTCTTCAACTCTCAGATGATGATTTTTCTGATGACTTAATCGGCGAAGATGAAATCCCATTCTAGAAAGGATTACTCGTAATGAGAAAAATGAATAACGATAAGAAAAAACGTAAAAGCTGTAATTTTTGCGCAGATAAAGTTGAAGACATCGACTATAAAGATGCTCTAAGACTAAAAAGATATCTGACTGAACGCGGAAAAATTCTTCCAAGAAGAATTACAGGTACATGTGCATTGCACCAAAGACAACTTGCACGTGCTATCAAAAAAGCCCGCGAAGCAGCTTTGATCAACTACGTTTTTGAAGGTTAATCAATTAGATATAAAAAAAAGAAGCCCTTCTCTCAGGGGGGCTTCTTTTTAGCTTTTAATGTGGTGCTTTTCTTATCCGTTAAGTGTTACTTGTTTTAGTTTTTCTGCGATAATTTTGTTGTTTTCATCATCAGATTTGCTCACATCCAATGAACCAAGAATGTCATATCTTTCTTTTACTGTAAGTTGTGCTACGTCTAATTTCCAGCACATATTTTCGATAAGTTTGTTTAAGTTAGCTTCTTTGTTAGAAACTGTAGCTACAGAAACCACTTCTTCTTCTTTTTCTTCTTGATTATTCAAATATGTGAAGAAATTAAAGCGTTTTGTGAAAATGTTTTGAGTTTCTTGAGCTGGTGCAACTTCTTCAGTTTCTTCAATAAGTGTTTCAGCTCCATCAACAGTTGAGGGAGGAACAGCTGTTTGCTCAGTAGCCTGAGTTGTTAAAGTCAAGAATGATAGATCAGCAAATGTTCCAAATAGATTATTGAAATATGATTGGGTTTCAAATATTTGAATAGCAGAAGCTTTTGAACCATTTGCCAAGTCTACGCTAAAAGTTCCGTAGACATTGTTAGTACCGTCTTGGCTTTGGATAGTTGAAAGGTTAATACCTTTAAGCATATCAACAGAAAGTGTAGTACCTTTTAGTCTGTCTGAAACATTCATAGCTTCTAAGACAATGCCTTGATCTTTTAATTCTTGTTGAGAAATGTAACCGTCGTTATTTTTGTCCAAAGCTACCAAGCTTGCAAAACCATCATCAACAGTATCAGTGATACCCAATACTTCTTTAGCGTCATTGATTTTTCCGTCTTTGTTAGAGTCAACGCCCATTACATAATCAACGCCGTTAACTTTGATAATGTAAGGGTCAACAAGCATGTTGCCTGCACCTGAGAAAGACATTGTAAGATTACCGTTTTCATCAAACATATCTTCAATAGTTGCACCTTCAGGTAAATTACCATAGAAACCTTTGAACCAAGGGAAGTATTCTTTCCACCAAGGGTTTTTATCAGCACCAGGCCCAAGTGTTGCAAGGCTATTGGTTACGCCTGAAAAATCAACTCCCAAGTTGTTGTTTTTAGATTCAATTTCTAAAGCAGCTAAAAGAGCTAATCTGTATTCATATTCTTTGTTATTAATGTTTGCAACGATATCAGTAGCAGCTGCTTGCTCAAACAAAGCCATTTCAGATCTTGATCTGTCTTCCATTTTTGAGTAAATCTGAGCAAATGCTTGTTTTTCCATTATGCGATCCATAATGTTCTCTTGAGCAGGATCTTCTGAAAAATTAAGCATAAAGCTTTTAAAAGTAGCGTTTGAGTCATCAGGATTAGTCAAAAATTGGAATACTTTATTGGCAGAACCACCATCAGCGTGTGGATTCATATAAGCACTGAATTCTCTCGCAAAGTAATCTGTAAAGGATTCAGCATTATCTTTGTTGAAGTTTTCAATCCAATACTGTTCCATAATTGCTGCAGAAACTTCACTTACATATATCGCAAATTCAAGTTTATCTTTATCTGTAACAGAAGAATCTGATGAAGTAATATCACCTGCCTCCAAAAGGCTTTTAGCCATTTGATAAACCAAAGAATCTTCATCAGTGTTTGCTTTAGCAGTAACAGTTACCAAGTTACCGCCTTCAAGATATGTAACACTTGTACCTGCAAATATAGAAGCATCTTTGTTGATTATTTTTGTATATATTGAAGACTCACCGGTTTTGAAATTTTTTGAACCTAAAGCTTCAGGATATTCATTTGTAGTTTGAACTTCATATTTGTGTGCTGAATTATTATAAACTACTTTGGCTGTTTCAATTTTTCCTGTATTTTGATTATAATGATTAACAGATTTATTTTCTAAACTGTTCAACCCACCAAGGTTTTGGGTTTTAGCTTCATCAATGGCATCATAAAGATCACGATCTTGAGCACTCATAAAAGATAAAGTACCTTTTGAAACCATATAAGTAGAAGTGATGCTAGTACTTGTAGTTTCAGAATCACCAACTTCCAACAAGTCTTTTGTAGGATCAGCAACTTTCAAATGACGGAGATCAATACCGCTTTCATATTCTACATCTTTACCTGCACCTGGAGCGCCTGTAGAGTTTCTGATTTTTTTCATCAATTCACCCATAATAGATCCATCTGAGTGATTGTTACCCAATGTTCTGTCACCATAATTTCCTTTATAAGTGGTACTTGGAACATAACTTGGATTTTCCCAAATTCTCATAGCATTATAGATGAAAGTTTCCATTGTTTGTTCAAATGTGCAGCCATATATAGAAGGGATAACATAGTTTCCGTTTTCATCTTTAGTAGCTTCTAATTGTGCTATAACAGAATCAGCAACCTGACCTCTTTTCTCATAATAAACCTTTGATTTTTTCCAAAAATTAATATCACCAAAGTCAAGAGCACTTCTTATAGCATTTTTAATATTATTAATATCACTTGATGTTAAAGTAAAGCTGACTTTTGCCAATGAGTAATTGTTATCGCCTGTTCTTGTAGTAATATCATAAGAATTAGTCACAACATCAACAACATCAGTAGTAGAAGTACCGCCTGAGACAGAATTATAGATAGCACCGTTTACTCTTGGAGATATTTGAACACCTTCATCATCATATTCAGCCGGAGTACCGCCTAATGCATTAACAAATTTTGCTTGCTGCACTTTATCCCAAATAACATCTGTAGTTAATGCTCTATCAGAAACAGATAAGCTTGAATAGTTAGTATCCACATAAGTTGCAACTTGTGTTTTTGCAGTATAAGCATAAACAGTTGCCAAATCATTCTCGACAATATTATCAACAGCATTAACAACATTAGTATTAGAACTGTAAGAACTTTCATTCGCATTAACAAACAAGTCTGTTTGAGCTTCAAGCCAGTCAGTTATTTTCATTGAAATCGCATCAGCAAAAATCTCTTTGGAATTAGCAGAAGAATCCAAAGAATCTACTGACAAATTGCCCAAAGCTGTGTATAAGCTTTGCATTTTGGTAGAATTAACACCGTATGTGCTTGCTGTATTCAAAACACTTGAAGGAATGCTTGATGCAACATTTCCAAAATTGTAAGCAGTTGTATAACGAGTTTGTTGAGTTGTTACTGAATCAGATTCAGCATAACCATACAACGCATCATCAATCGCTTTGAGTCCTCTTTGTTGTTCATCTAATTCTTTTGTTACAGTAATCAAATCCGCTTCAGAAATTGTACCGCCTTTAGATTCTTTTAACTCACTAACAAGCTGGTCAACCAAGTTTTGATAAACTTGAGTAGCTTTTACAGGATCATTTCCGTTTGCTGTTAAGATTTGATTGTAGCTGATTCCCAAAGAAGAAAGACTAACAGAAGAAACAGGCAAAAGAGTTCCGCCGTTAACTTTGTAATCATAATAATTTTTATAATCTTGATCAAGAACATCAAAATCAGTTGCATCAGTAGTATATCTGTAGAGATCACCATCCATTGTCAAGTTGAATTCAAACTCAGAAGGATCCACAGCCAAGTTAGTATAGTGGTCAACACCGCCTGTAGAATTGTTAATATAATCACCAAAAGCACTATTTGTAGTATCTGTATATTTGTTCAAATAGCTCAAAATATCAGAGCCTACAATTGTTTTGTATTCATTATTAAAAGTTGTGAAATCATTACCGTCGCCTGCTGTACCTTGGTTGTCAAAAAGGAAACCCATAGCGTCAGCATCAATATTTTTATAGTTAAGCATAGCACCCATAAAATTATTAGACCAAACACTATTGTTTGATTGGTCCAAAGTAGAGTTTTGGGTGGCTCCATATTTGTATAAATAATAAAAGTTTGACATTTTTACCTACACATTGACCTTACACACTTAACATATTATGTTTATCGTCAAGAATAGGTAATATCTTTAGTATTTTGGGCAGTATTGTTTACAAAAGTTCACAATAAATTATGCTGATAAATTCAATGTTTGCATTTGTTGAGCAATTTTTGCTTCAATTTGAGAAACAGATAACATCGGCTCAATACCGTCAACAATTTTTATTCTTTGAGCAGGGGTAATTGAGTATCCTTTTTTCCAACAATAATTATCAAGGATTTTTTCCACATTTGATGTGTCATCTATCACAATAGAGCTGTATACTTTATTCAATTGATCCAAAAGAGTCTGCCTTACGATAGAACTTGTGGATGTAGAAGCAGTAGTTGAAGTAGTATCTGTTGACGCTGTAGTCGATGTTGAAGAAGTACTTGAAGTTGTGCCTGTGCTCGCAGTTGTAGATGTAGAGGCAGCTGCTGTTTGATAAGGTCTCAAATCTACCAAAGTTCCAAAAAGATTATTAAAATAGGCCTGATCATCAAGAGTTTGTTCAGCATTTGCTACGGTACCGTTAGAAAGCTTAACTTGGAAGGTTCCTATCATCCTTTCAGCTTCTGAAGTGACAAAACTATCGACGCTGATAGATTTGATAGCAGATACATCAAGTTTACCTGATGTTAATTTGCCTGAAGCATCAACGGCTTGAAGAACAATACCGGCTCTTTTTAGTTCATCTTGTGAGATAATTCCATCAGTATTTCCGTCAATATCCAAAAGGCTTTTGAATGGATTTTCTTTCGTATCTGTTATACCAAGAATTTCTGATACATCATCCAAATTTCCGTTGGTATTGGAATCAAGGCCGAATACATATTTTGTACCACTGATA
>JAQUTS010000054.1 GCA_028694275.1 Candidatus Gastranaerophilales bacterium | reverse complement strand
CCATTTTTCTTATGCCTTTTTCGCCAAATAACCTCGAGCCAAAGCCAAAAACGAATCCGACAATTTGATATGCATACATCATCAAACTCGGCTTGAAACCGTATTCATAAAGTTTTACCTGAAAGTCTTCTATATGAACCATCTCATTGAGCATCGCCGCGATTAGCTCTGTATTTAGCTCATCTGAATTTCTTTTACAAATCTGAAACCTGTAAATATTTGCCGCCATATTCTCAAGATTATGAAACGCCAAAAGAGCTTCTTTGATAACCTTGAGCCTTTTTTTGTCAAAGCCGTCTCCACGATTGTATTTTACCTGATCGTGAGTAACTTCGGGTCTTATAATGTCTATATTGTAGCCGTTAATTTCCATAGTTTCCCCTTCTTATTAAGATGCAATAAATATATTATATATGTTTTTTACGAAGGGGCAATCCCAAGGAAAGTATTTTTTAAGATTCAAAAATTGAAGCTTTGGCAAGAACCTATTAGCCAACCTTCTAATAAAACAAACCTCCGATATGAGCTCAAATAGTATAATGCGCTTTCTATGAATAATGAATAAAATAAAATCCATTATAAAAATAAAAAGAGGATAAAATGACTGAGGGAAATATAAAAACCCTGTTTTTGGCAGTAGTTTTGGGGATGTTTTGTACAAATTTATCTTGCTTAGCACAATCTGAAACAAACAATCAAACAACAGAAAAATACCCCGATTATGCTTACGCATTTAACGGGAATGACAAATTTGAAAACTTTAACCGCAAAATGTTTGCATTCAACATAAAAGCAAACAAGTACGTACTAAAACCAATAAACACAGTTTGGGCTTCTATACTACCCAAATGCGCCATGGAAAGAGTCAAAAACTGTTATACAAATATTGAATACCCAAAACGAATGGTAAGCTGTCTTTTGCAAAAGGATTTCAAATCAACAGGCAAAGAAACAGCTCGATTTGTCATAAATTCAACAGTAGGCTTGGGAGGAATGTTTGACCCGGCCAAAAACAAATTCAATATTGAACCTGCTCAAGAAGATATGGAACAGGTTTTTTCCAACTATAAAAGCAAAAAAGGTCCATATCTTGTTTTGCCTTTCACACAGCCAAGCAATGTAAGAGGTTATATAGGAAAAGTTTTTGATGTCGGGCTCAACCCATCAACTTATTTGGCAGGTTCAGGCCTTGTTATCGCAAAAGCAGGTGGTATGGTCAATAGAACCTCCTATTCACAATCACTCATAAAGCACCTCGAAGACAGTTTTGCCGACCCTTATGATGTAGCAAAAAAACTCTACGGAATAGATAATTACATCAAAAATACCAACATGGATAGAAAAGAAGTTATGGCCAAAATTGTCACCTCACAACAAACAGAAAATGAAACGGACTACACATCAACACCTTTACTATCTATGAAATCAGATATGGTTCTCAAAAATTACGACCCGCAAAGCCCTGTTGTAGATTCGATAAGGACATCTCTTTTTGAACTCCCTAATGTAAACAAATCTTTTTGGAACGAACTATCTGTCTGGAACAGATCATTCGACAAAAAAATTAAAACTGCCGAAGTAAATATCGACCCCAAAAGAGAAAATTACAAATACAGATACATCTTGCAAAAAGACAAAAAAGCCCCCATCGCTATCGTCTATCCCTCAATAGGAGAAGGGTCATTTTCGCACCATCCTGTTGTTTTCGCCAAAATATTCCACGATGCCGGCTACTCTGTCATCATACAAGGCAGCCCTTTTCACTGGGGATTTTTAAAAAGTGCCCCAAAAAACTACCGCCCCGGCCTTCCTGAAAAAGATGCCCAATACACAAGACTTGTAACAGCAAAAATACTAAAGAGCCTCAACAAAAAAGAACAAATAGACCCTTGCGGCAAAATAATCGTAGGCACATCTTACGGCGGGTTGACTACACTTTTTATTGCAGCGCAAGAAGAAAAACAAAACACTCTTAATGTATCAAAATATATTTCAATAAGCCCACCCATTGATTTGTTCTATGCGGTAAAAAAACTGGACTCATACTCAGCTCAATATTGCAAAAACACAGCTGAGTTGCAGCAAAGGACTGCCATCGCAGCAAGCAAACTTATGCAAATGAACAGGGACTTAAAAAACAATCCGACTGTAGACAATTTTCAGACTTTTCCGCTAACAGAAGAAGAAGGCATCATCACAACCAATTTTATGATGAGACAAAAGCTTTCTGATGTAATTTTTACTTTGGAAGATGTCTCAAAAACGAAAAAAACAGATGTTTATGCGCACATAAATGAGATGAATTTCAATGATTACTTTAAAAAATATCTCTTCAAAGGCAGTAACAAGCCTATAAATGAAATGAACTATGATATGAGCCTGTATTCAATCGAAAATTTTCTGGCAAACAATGACAAATACAAAATATATGAAGCCAGAGATGATTATTATGCCAACGAAAAACAAATAAGCTGGCTCAAAAAAACAGGCTTAAACAAAGTCGTATTGCTGCAAAACGGTGCCCATTTGGGATTTTTGTACACGGAAGAATTTCAAAATGCGCTCAAAAAAGATATTTCTCTTTTCAAATCTGACACTCTTAAAACAGCAAAAAAATAACTTCAACCAGCCAAATAAAGGGATTATTCTTTGATGAAACCACTTATTATAAGCATTCTGATTTTGATAATCACAACAACGGCTTCTTTTGCGGATGTTTTTGAAGACAAAACCCTAATTGAAAAGCCCGCCCTTGAACTCAAAACAGAAACAAAGCCTGAAATAATTACCCCAGAAGATAAAATAACAAGAATCAATTCTCTGCCCAATGATGAGCAAAAAGTAAAAGAATGGGCCAAATTAAGTGAATCAGGCAACTACGTAATCATCAACAAAAAAGACTGCTCCGCAAATGTCTACAGTCAAGACGGAGTACAATTAAAAAAATTCGAAGTAGGTATCGGCAGAGAAAAAGGTGATGACTTTAATGATACCTTAGGCCTAAAAGGTAACCCCAAAAACACTACACCTGCAGGTGAATATACTCTCATATCAAATATATTCAACAGAGCAGCCTATGGTGATTTGACTCTTTCATTAGGAGAAAAAGCAAACAAAGCAAAAAATGCAAAAAAAGTAGTTGCCCTGCACAAAGTCCCAAAATTTCGCCAACAAGAACGAATAAAAAAATTCTATGATGGAAATCTTGCAAACAACAGAATGTCTCATGGCTGTATAAATTTCATCGAAAAAGATTTTAAAGAATTCAGAAAATACATACAGGCAAATCTAAAAGTCTATATTCTCCCAGAAGAAGATGACAACAAGCTCATTTTGTCCAAAAACGAGCAAAACGGATTTGAACTTAAACAAATAAAATATTAAAAACTTTTAATTCAATAGACAAAATAACTATCTTTGCGCTCCAATGTAGCCCAAAGAGCCCTCATTATAAGATTATCAATTTAGGCACCGTTTTTTTATCATTATGGGATTAGAATGATAAAGTTATTGAGATTACTCAACTACATGTTCAAAAACAAAATAAGGAGAACCTTATAATGAAAAAAACATTATTGACCTTTGGGGCGTTCTTAGTGTTAGCATTAGGTGCGTTGCCTAGTTTGGCATCTTGTCCTTGCCAAATCATGGCTCCTTCATGTGCTTGCCCATGTCCTGCAGCACCTTGTTGCGCTAAGCCATGTTGTCCTGCACCTTGTTGCGCTAAACCTTGCTGCCCTGCACCATGTTGCGTTAAACCATGTTGTCCTGCTGCACCATGTTGTGTAAAGCCATGCTGTCCAGCACCGGCTTGCCCATGTCCTGCAGTTCCATGTTGCAAACCTACATGTGATGACTGCTGCGATTAATGCACTAGCCTAATCACACATTACCGACACGGCCCATTTCTTATAGAAGTGGGCTTGTGTTTTGATTTCTTTTTTACAAATTCAAAAAATCAATAACTTACAAAAAGCATTTTATGTATTTTTGGCTTAAAATTAAAACAGCATTCTAACAAAACATAATCCAAAAGGAGAAAACTATGACTAACAAACTGGAAATGTACAAATGTGAAATTTGCGGAAATTTTATCGAAGTGGTCTTAGCAGGCGCAGGAGAACTTGTTTGCTGCGGCGAACCTATGAAACTTCAAAAAGCCAACACAACAGACGCTGCAGGCGAAAAACATGTTCCGTTTTTCATCAAAAAAGATGACGAACTTGAAATCAAAATAGGAAGCGTTGAGCACCCTATGATTCCTGAGCACTATATCCAATTCATAGAAGTAGTATCTGCTGATGAAAGATATGTCAAAAGAAAATATCTAAACCCTTCAGAAAAGCCTTCTTTCACACTAAAAGGGTATGACATCGGCAAACTGACAGCCAGAGAATTCTGCAACCTCCATGGATTATGGGAAGCTAAACACGACTGATTTTTCATAAAGCAAACCTATAAAAAAGCACCTGTTTTTTCAATAGGTGCTTTTTCACAAATGTTTATTTATTTTTATTTATTTCTTGATTTTCTTCTGTTTTGGAATTTGGAGCCAAAGTTGCTATCATAATTCTTTTTTTTGTTATTACTGCCGAAGCGTTTTTTGAAATCGAAATTTCTTGAGGTTTTCTTTTTAGGTTCGCCTTCGTAATTAAAAACAGTCTCTTCAAAAATCATTTTTCGATTAATTTTCAATTGCTCTTTTTTAGTAAGCATTTTGTATATTGCCGCTGCGACATCAAGTTCTGAGTAACCTTGTTCTGTAAAAGAACTGATTTTTTGCCTAAATTCATCCAAATCAGCATTATCCATGATGTCTTTGATTTTTTCAGAATAAGTATCAAACCTTGCAGCATCAAGCTCTTCCACGCTAGGGCGTTCTTTTCTCATTATTTTGATGCCGTTTGTGCGCTCGATTCTTTTAAGCAAACTAACCTGACTTTTTGAAACAAAGGAAAAAGCCATTCCTGATTTTCCTGCTCTGCCTGTTCTTCCTATTCTGTGAACGTAATCCTCAGAATCTCTCGGAAGATCATAATTGAAAACAGCTTCGATGTTTTTCACATCAATGCCCCTACCTGCAACATCTGTCGCGACAAGAGTTTTTATACTGCCTTTTTTAAAGCCGTTCATTACTTTTTCTCTAAGGGACTGATTCATATCGCCATGTATCGCATCTGCCATAAAGCCTCTTGATTTGAGCATTTCAACAAGTTTATCAACATTGCTTTTTGTATTACAAAAAACAACCGACAAATTGACATTATACAAATCAAGCAACCTTGTAATCAACTCGGGTTTGTCTTTTTCTGCTGATTCCAAGTAATACTGCTCAATATCAGGTGCATTTTGCAAATTATCCAAAACATCTATAATATAAGGCGATTTTTGAAAACGCTCTGCTATTTTTTGAATATCTTTTTCCATCGTTGCAGAAAAAAGCACTGTCTGACGTTGGTTACTAGTTTGTTCAAGGATACTTGTAATATCATCACGAAAGCCCATATCAAGCATTTCATCAGCTTCATCAAGAACAACGTATTTCACATTATTCAATTCCAAATTGCCCTGTCTTAAATGGTCCATAAGCCTACCTGGGGTTGCAATGATAATTTGCGGGTTTCTTTTAAGCGCATTAAGCTGTTTGGCGATTTGTTGCCCTCCGTATATAGAGGTTATTTTGATTCCGCTATTATGTTTGGAAAGCTTTTCAAATTCTTTATGCGCCTGAATTGTGAGTTCTCTTGTAGGGCAAATAATCAAAGCCTGAATGCAATTTTTGGCGGTGTCAATTTTTTGTATTGCAGGAATTGCAAAAGCAAGAGTTTTGCCGCTTCCTGTGGGTGCCATAGCAATAATATCTTCTCCGTTCATAAGATGCGGAATTGCTTCTGCTTGTATCACAGAGGGGGTGGTGAAACTTAAATCAGAGATTGCACTCATGATAAAAGTCGGTAAATTTAGTTCTTCAAACGTTTTCATAATGTTTCCTTTTTTTATACTCTTATACATTCCAAAAATGCACACGAGTAAAAGTTACATTATGGGGTGAAAGCCATGCTTAGTTTAACACAAAGTATTTTTTTGCCCAAACTATTCGAGATTTCATACCTTAATATAGTCTTAAATTTAGTCTCTTAACTTTGCGGCTATTTCTGCTATTCTTTTACCAAAAGCTTTAGCTATTGCAGCTTCTTCTTGTGAAATAGGATTATCAGAATTAGCTCCTGCAACATGCGTCGGGCCATATGGTGTCCCGCCGGATTTTGTTGTACTCATTTCGGGTACAGAATAAGGAACTCCTACAACAATCATCCCAAGATGCATTAAAGGTAAAATTGCTGAAACAAGAGTCGTTTCCTGACCTCCATGTATACTTGCTGTAGAACAAAATACACCTGTAACTTTGCCTTCTAATTTACCCGTTGCCCAAAGAGACCCTGTCTGATCAATAAAATTTCTCATTTGAGAGCAAACATTGCCATATCTGGTGGGAAAACCCCAAATTATTGCATCGTAATCAGCTATTTCAGATGGTGAAGCTATGGGAATGTCCTTTTGTAGTTCCTTTGCGTGTTTAACTTTTTCATCATTATCAATTACAAATTCAGGCAATAAATCAGGAACTTGCTTAAGAAAAACTTCTGTATTATCAATCATCTCAACACCTTCAGCAATATTTTTAGCCAGTTGAAATGTGTTACCAAACATACTGTAATAAATAATTAATACTTTCATTGCCGCTCCTTTATAAAACGTTATTGATTATTAAAAAACAAAAAACAATGGACGGCAAGACTTAATTTCAAATACATGGTGGACGATATTGGACTCGCAACGTCAATGTAGGCGAGAAACGAGCCGTACAATGACGGAGTGCCGGAGAATTTGCGAAGCGAAACTCCGGTAAACCGCAGCTCTTGGTTGAAAACCTTAGAGATGCGTATAGTGAGAGTCTTTGTTATTTCAAATACATGGTGGACGATACAAGACTCGCAACGTCAATGTAGGCGAGAAACGAGCCGTACAGTGACGGAGTGCCGGAGAATTTGCGAAGCGAAACTCCGGTAAACCGCAGCTCTTGGTTGAAAACCTTAGAGATGCGTATAGTGAGAGTCTTTGTTATTTCAAATACATGGTGGACGATGCGGGACTCGAACCCACGACCCCTTGAATGTCGATCAAGTGCGCTACCAACTGCGCCAATCGTCCACGATATATTCAATTTTTATTAATGATTTTTGGATTTAGTTGTAAATCTTTTCAAAAGTACACTAACTTGAGAATTTCTAATCTTTTGTGATTGGAAAGACACAAATTTATCAGGCGGAATCGGCTTAGAAACAGCTGTTTGAACAGGCTTTGGAACCAAGGATCTGCTATCCAATACTGAAAACGGAGTTGATACCGGTAAATCAGAAATTCCAAAAATCTTGCTCATTATTTTCTCCTATAAAATTAATAAGGCGGCACCCAGATTCGAACTGGGGATAAAAGCTTTGCAGGCTTCTGCCTTACCACTTGGCCATGCCGCCGCCTGTTTATCTATCGTAAGACACTCATATTGCACTGTCAAGTAGAAGTCTCGGCATAAAAATCCTCTTTTAATAGATAACCTTTAAGAGAATGACTTTTTTGCAAAAAAATACTTAAAATCCCAAAACCATGTCGTACCAATATTTTCAAGCTATTACTATTTTTGAAACACATATCAACCTCAATGCTTAATATATCTTTACAAACATGCTGAAAACATGGCAATAATTCACTCTTGGCTGTTTTTATAAAGACATAAGGGATAAAAATTTAGGGGTTATATCAGATGAACGCATTTCTTAACACAAACTTAAGTGGCTTCGGCAACAGCATTTTACCAGGCTTGAGAACAGATGTTCCTATGGATATGGGTCAATACGTTGGCTTTATGACTCCAAGCTTCTTCTCAGGTGGAGCTTCTCCTATCGCTAACGCGATTTCTAACATTCCTGTAGGAAACAACGCCGGCATCTTCGGTAATATTCCTTCAGCAAACAACGGTGTTAACGTAGAAACTCTAAATGATCTTTTGGAAAAAGGAATCATCACAAAAGAAGAATATAAAAACAAACTTAGAGAAATGAACGGATTTTTCTCTAACGAAACAGAAGTTAACCCTTTTGATATGAACGGCGGCTTGGCTTCTTTGTCAGATGAAAAAATCGAAAAAGCTCAAAAATCAAACAAAGGCGAATTCAAAGTAACAGACGCTCACAAAGAAATCGCTAATCACTATATCGATGCAGCTAAAGAAATCTTGAAAAAAGATCCTTCTCAAATCAATCACCAAGAACTAGCTGCTCTTCAAACAATTTTCGAAGAAGTAAACAAAAACCCAATGTTGGCTGATGCATTCATCCAAAAAGCTAACAAAGTTTCTTTCTCTTCTGAAGGCGGAAAAACTTCAACTCTTCTAGGTTCATACGAGCAAGCTTTGACAAAAACTCTTGGTCAAAAAGAAGCAAAAAAACAAATCGCTGAAGTCAAAGGTGCTCTAAGCAAAAACGTTTCAGGCAGAAACGCTGAAGCTTTCGAAAAATTCGAAACAGAAAACTCAAAAGACGCAAGCAACGTAGAATACACAGCAGGCGACAAATTCGGCGAAAAAGTTCGCAACAACCCAATGTCAGCTGCCACTCTTGGTATTGCAGCAGGCGGTCTTGGTCTTTACGGTCTTACAAAAGGCGGAATCGCTCTAACTAAAGCAGTCGGTTTCAAAGGTCTTTTAAAAGCAGGCAAATACGGTGTCCTTGCAGCAGCAGCTATCGGACTTGGCGTAAGTGCTTACAATCTGTTCATCAAAAAAGATTAATAACAAAAACTCTCTAAATAAAATCCCTGAATAAGCCGCGGTAATTATGCCCCGGCTTTTTAATTTAGATGAATTTTTTTAAGTCTTCCTTGGTAAAAACTTCGATACTGCTTGGATTATGAATAAAAACAAGGCAGCTTATCATTTTTTTGAGAACATCAAATTCCTTAAGCGAAAATCTTCTTCTCAAATCATCAATTCCATCAGACAAAAACTCTGTAATAACAAGCTTGTTTTGCATCGCTAATGATATGAAAAATTCCAGACCCGACTTGGTATTAAGCCCCTCAAAATAAACCACATCAGGTGATTGAAACTCAATAAAACGAATCGCCTTATCAAGATTCAAGCCGACATTTTCATTGATTTCGCACTGATTTATATTCTCGATATCATATTTGACGATGGATTCAATTGTCATAACGTTGAAAGAAGTTTTTGAAAATTCTCTCAACAAAGAATAAATCACATGCGTCTTACCGCTCAAAGAGCTTCCGCAAACGAGCACTATACCGTGGTTTTGGATAGCATTTTTGAGATATTCAAGTTTATCATAAGAAATTGATAACTCATCCAAACTCTTTGGCGGACGGTAAATCTTAAGCGAAATCCGCTCCCCGTTGATAGTAGGAAACGCCGAAACGCTTGTTGTGTAATCAATATCATTAAACTTGAAAACAAGTTTGCCAAGTTGCGGCAACTCGGACTCATTGGGATCAAGACGTGACATTGTCTTGAGCTTGGCAATAAAAAGAGGTATCAACAAGGATGGAACTTCCCCTTTGTTTTCTACCTCTCCGTTACGTCTAAAAATCACGCTCAAGCCCCAAGTTTTGTGCTCAAAAAACAACTCATGCACATCTTCTTGAATAGCCTGGCGCAAAATTGTTTCAATAATATTTTTAAGATGATTTTCGTCTTGTTTTTCGCTATTCAAAATATCACGCCAATCGACAACTTCATCAGAATCAAAAGACATCATCGCTTCTTGGTTGTAATAATATTTGTTTATAGCCTTTGAAATACTCGCTTCTGAGCATATTATAGGTTCAATTTTGAGCTCATCAGATGTAATAAGATTATTAATCACAAAAAGATCCATAGGATCGCACATTGCAACGGTCAAAACATCTTCAATTTTGAATAAAGGTATAACTCTGTATTTTTTGGCATCAACTGCGGCAATATACCCCAAAAGCCTCTCATCAAGCGTATAATCATCAAGGTTTACATAAGGAATATGGAGCTTTGTCTCAATAAATTTGAGTAAGTCTTCTTCTGTCAAAATATTTGATTTGATAAGTGCTTGAGCCAAGTTTACTCTTTGCGCCTGAGAAATTTCTTGTGCTCTTGTCAATTCATCATAAGTAACAAGGCCCTCTTTGACGAG
>JAQUTS010000053.1 GCA_028694275.1 Candidatus Gastranaerophilales bacterium | reverse complement strand
GTTTTCATCCGCAATTATGTACACATCTCCGCCTCTGCCGCCGTCTCCGCCTGCAGGGCCTCCTTTGTCTACGAATTTTTCTCTTCTCCACGCCACCATGCCGTTTCCGCCGGAGCCGGAAATTAATTTTATTTTAGCTTTATCCAAAAACATCAAGGGAACCTCTAATCTATTACTTAATTATAACTTAAAATCCGATATTTTATATTCATATTAATTTTTCTTTAGATTTGTTGTATTTTCTTCCAATTTTTACTTTGTTTCATCTATTATTTGAGTAAGCGAGGTCAAAATGTTTGAAAATGTACAAGATGTCATTAGTTTTAGTGTTCCCAAAATAGAAAGCCCACTTTCGACTGAAGAAATGTTTATCAATTCAATAGTCCAAGGGCTTTATAAAGTTATTTATGAGGATATGAAGCAAGAACTTCCCCTTTTTCTCAAGATTAAAGAAGGGTTTTTGTATTCGCTTGCAACTAAGATAGTCAAGGTCCGAAAACCCACTATTGTCTTGGGTGTAACAGGTGAAAGTGCTTCAGGTAAAACAACTTTGGTAAATAACACCCTTAAGGCGTGCTTGAAAAACCCCAATAAGCATATTTGTACCATTATAAGCTGTGATGATTATTTCAAAGATACATCTATGGAGCTTAAGCAAGCAGGCAGTTTTGAAAAATTGTTTGAATCGGGTATCAATTTTGATATACCTGATGCTTACGATCTTGATATTATGAAAGAGCACATATCTCTTTTGTCAAAGGGTAAAACAATCGTTTCTCCAAGATATGATTTTGTCACTTGTGAGAGTATTTCTAATGGGGAAGAAAAAACTCCGGCAAAAGTTCTTCTCTCAGAAGGTCTTTTTGCTCTAGAAGAAATTTTTGAAGAGGTTTTGGACGTGTCGATTTATATTGATACTCCTGATGATATTATTAAAGACAGATGGTTTAAACGTGCTGTATCGAGAGGAAAAACACCTCAAGATGCCAAAGTTATGTTTGACATTGTAAAAAATGAAGCTCAAAAACATATAATTTCGAAAAAACAAAATGCTGATGTTGTTATTAACGGTATTACATCTGCTGAGTATATAGAGTTTATTGCGGGCGAAATTTTTGATACAATAAGAGAATCAATAAGTGAGTTCGTTTTTTAAATAAAGGGGGTAAAAATGGCAAAAGATGCAAGTTTTGATATCGTTTCAGAATTCGAACACCAAGAATTGCTGAACGCAGTTGATCAGACTATTCGTGAAATTAACGGTCGTTTTGACCTCAAAAATACAAACTCTGATGTGAAACTTGAGGGTGATAAAACTATTACAATCACAACTTCTGATGAGATGAAATTATTTAATATTGTCGATATTTTGCAATCCAAAATGACAAAACGCGGTCTTAGTATTAAGATTCTTGACGGGCAAAAAGTTGAATCGGCTCTTGGTGGAAATGTGAGACAGGTTTTTAACCTCAAAAAAGGACTTACTACTGAATTGGCCAAAAAAATTGTAGCTGATATCAAAAACTCTAAATTAAAAGTTCAAGCTTCTATACAGGCTGATCAAGTAAGAGTTTCGGGCAAAAGCAGAGATGATCTTCAAGATGTAATCAAGCTTATGAAAGAAAAAGAAGATTCATACGACGCAGCCTTGCAGTTTACAAATTATCGTTAAAAAATATTTGACTAATCGATAGCATAGGAGTATTCTACAGGTGAAATGCACTTGTAGCTCAGTTGGTAGAGCACTCCCCTCTTAAGGGATTGGTCGTGAGTTCGAGCCTCACCAAGTGTATTTTTTGATGCGTTATTATTCTTCCAAAAAACGCTTAATCCAGCCGTGAAGAACTAAAATATCATAAGGCTTTGGCAAGTACAAATCTGCACCCGCACTGAGGGCAAGGTCTTTGTCATGGGTTACGCTTGATACTATTATTTTTATATTTGGAGTTTTGTCTTTAATATTTGTGCAAATATCAAGATTGTGGCTGTTTTCTCCAGCGTCCAAAATCACAATATCCGGACCGAAATCTTCAATCATAGGCAAGACTTCATTATAATTGCTTGCTGCTTGTGTTTGATACCCTTGCATTTCAAGAGTTGTGGAGATTAAATATGCCATTGCTGCATCTTTTTCTACTATAAGTATTTTATTTTTTATCAATTTTTCTACAGCATCACTTCCTGAAATCTGTAGGGTATCTTGTACGATAAAAGAACCCGATTGAGCTTTTGCAAGTTTGTGGGTATTGATGAGAAAACACAAAATATCTTGCGCAGTTTCAAAATTTCTGTGCTCGTTGCTTATTATTCCTATGCTGGTGGCGACAAGAGGGATTCTTCTTCCTGCGGTGGTGTCAGAAAAAAGTGTAATGTATCCTTTTTGCGCGTCTTCTTTTGTGTAGAATCTGTTGGAAACTTTGTCAAAGGCAAATTTGAGTAGCGATGCAATTTTGGCTGCTTGATCGGGGGTTGTAATTACGACAAAGTTGTTATTTTCAAGATGTGTCAAAATATCTCTGTCATCCAGAGTAGTCTTGATTATTGCACTATATGTCTGGAGCATTTTGTTGGCTGCAATATCACCGTATATTTCTTGATATTGTTTGAAATAATCAATATCTATAAGTAACGCCGCCCAATGTGTATTGCTGTATAAGGTTCTTTTGAGGACTCTTAATAGCATTTTGGAAGAGGCGATATTTGTTATGAGATTCATACTCTCTTCTTTACTTCTTCTTAGGTGGGCTAGGATTCTTGCTATAAATTCCTCATTATCTATCGGCTCTGATATAAAATCGTCTGCTCCTGCGCTGAGGTTTTGGATTTTGTCATCAAGGTGGCTTGATTTTGATAAGATAATTATAACGGGTCTGTATTCTTTTATTTGTGATCTTATGGCGCAACAAACTTCGCTTGTATGTTCTTGTACGCTGTCAGAAATTATTATAAGATCAGGTTCAAATTTGTTGGTGTATTTAATAATTTTATTTGGTGAATGCTCTATATTAATAGTGCAAGAAGTCCTGTGCTCTATGAGCCTTTTGTATTTGAGCGATAGTTCTTTTCTGGCATCAATAATTAAAATATTAAAATTATTTGACTGCATCTTGTAAAAACCTCTTTTTGGCTTGGCTTTCTGTTGTAGCAACGGGCCAATCTACGCTAAAAGTCGTGCCTTTATCCAATTCTGATTCAACTGATATCACACCACCCATAGAATCAATAAGGGTTTTTGTGATGTATAATCCAAGCCCTGTGCCTTGAACTTCTCTTGTGAGCGGGTTGTCTATTCTTAAAAATTTACTGAAAATTTTTCCGATATATTCTTGTGGAATGCCTATGCCTTGGTCTTTTATGGATATTTCTACAAAATCATTATCGGGTTTGTTTTGGGCTTTTATCTCAATTGTTGTGTTTTTTTGTGAGTATTTTGCAGCATTGTCAATAAGGTTTGTGAGTACTTGGTGCGCTTTGTCATAATCAGCAAGAATGTTTGAGACATTGTTATTTTCTATAACAACAAATATATGGTTTGGATGTTTTGATTTTAGTTCGTCAACCACTATTTTGCTCAAATCTATCACGTTTAGTGATTTGTATACGTCTTTGATTTTTTTGTTTTCAAGACGTGACACGGTCAAAAGATTCTCAACAAGGCGTGTGAGCCTTTCGATTTGTTGTTTGACTATTTTCAAAAACCTGTCTTTTTGTGAGGCATCGAGTTTATCGCCCGCGCTTAAGATTGTGTCAATAAACCCTTTCATGCTGGTAAGCGGGGTTCTCATTTCATGGCTTACTGTGCTGATAAAATCATTATGAATCACATCAAGACAAATACATTCTTTGAGCAAAGATATCATAACAACATAACCGTCATCGACTTTTTTGGTGTTAACTTTGACTGCGAGCTTTTCATTATCGACGACTATATCAAATTTTCTGATTGCGTACTCGTCTTCTGTATTATCGTAGTAGTAATTTTCCAAAAATTCATTCACTTTGCCTTCAATGACATCTTTTTTTGTTACTTTTTTGAACCAATCATTAGCAAACACAACATTGAAGTCTTTATCAAGAATAAGGACTCCTTCGGGTATTTGTGTGAGAATTTTTTTGTATAATCCGCTTTTCATATTTTGATTATAGCAACTTTTAAGCCTTTTGGGCAATTAAATATGTTATAATCCTGCTATGCAAGTCAGTTATTCACCCATCAAACATAATTCCACTCAAAAGGCAAAACCGCCATCAGGGGCTTTAGTCGCTTTTATGGGCGGGTATAAAGCCAAGTTTAAAAAACAGATTAAGACGTATCCTCAAGATATATTCTATAGACAGACTCTTGCTGAAGAAGTCGGTATGAAAAAAACAGATGCTTATCTATTAAGACCTATTATAGGATTGCAAGAATTAGAAGAAATCGCTCAATCATTCACGATGAAAGATTATATGCCGGGCATCAGAAAAAGCCTTGATGTCCCTGATGACAGGGATTTTTCTTTGGCGACATCAGGTGATTTTAGGGCTAATCTTCATATACATTCAAAAAACTCTGATGGCGTTATGAGTGTTGAGGAAATCTTGAATCAAGCAGTGAAAATTGCTGACATTAATGCCCAAAAAATGAAGAAAACTTCTAAAATGCCAAATGCTCCTTTTGTTATTGGTATAGCTGATCATGATACAGTCAAACAAAATATAGAAGTTGTTAATTTGATAAAAAAAGATCCTTACAAATACAGGAATTTGAGGATAGTTATGGCTACTGAAATTTCGGCTGAAAAGCAAGATAATATGCCAAAAGCGCATGTTTTGATGTATGGATTAAACCCTTTTGATGACAAGTTTTGGGAGAAAAAACCATCAGGATTTGTTGATATGATTAAACATTTTTCTTCTCAAAAATACGGGGCCTTTGGTATTGCCCATCCTGCACGTATGATTAATATGGGCGCACCTGGTGATGTGGCAGGATTTTTTGATGATTTTTTGGGTTCTTTTAAAGCCTTGGCGAAAGAAAAAGCAAAATTTGTAGAAAATCATTATCAGTCTTACTATGGCAAATGTGTTAATTTTTTGGGTGATATAAGCAACATTAGCAAAAAACACGGCTTTTTGAGTACGGGCGGCATTGATTCTCACAAAAATAATATCTTGACTGCGTCTAAGTATTTTTCGGATAATGAACTTATAAATATAATTGGCTAAATTAACAAGCAAATTTTTTTATTTTTGGTTTTTAAACCTTTTAACTAGTTTTTACAAAGAAAAAATAAAATGATAATCAGATCCGTTTCTAATAATTATACAATCCCCCGCACTTTCAAAAACCAAAACAGGCTTAATGTTTCGCCTGTTTGTAATAATAAAGCTGCTAATGCAGATACGGTTAATTTTGGAGGAAGATCTGAATTATACAAATTTCATCCTATGAATTTTTTCTGCAATAGGCTTCTAAGAAGGTCAATGATTGTCTCAAAGAACAGATATTTGTCTCCTATCCCTGAACTGAAGGGCAAAATCAAAAACGTAGTAATCAAAACACCTGACAATAAAGAACTGCAATCTTGGGATATAAATCCCGATAAAGCCAATAAATATGTATTGTTTTTGCATGGTATGTCACAAAATGTATCTCATAATCAGCCTCTTTATGCAGAATTGAACAAAGCAGGTTATGGGGTTTTGGCTCTTGAGTATAGAGGCTTTGGTAAAAACAAAAAAGTAAAAGTCACGGAAGAATTGATAAATAAAGATGTAGAAGCAGGTCTTGAGTATCTTAAAGGGCAAGTTCCTGCTTCAAATATTACTGTAGTTGGCCATAGCGCAGGTAGCTCAATGGCTGTTGATTTAGCTTCGAAAAATCCCGATTTGGGTGGTGTTGTTTTGGTATCTCCCATAAACGGATTTGGACGTGCTGCTAATTATGTTTTGTCTAATACAAAGAAAAAATATATTCCTGATCCTATCAAAAATTTCATTTTGAACCACCCTTCTGCAATGGATGTTTTTAATAGGGTATTTAAAACAGAGGATAAAATACAAAGAATTAATGCTCCGACATATATCATACATTCCAGCAATGACAGTATGATTCCTGTCACTACTGCAAAATTTCTGTCATCAAAAGCAAAAAACTTGGCAGGTTTTTATCAGATTCCAAAGGGCGGTCATAAAATGGAAAGCTATAAAATCGAAGGAATAACAGATGTTTTGAGCTTTCAAAAGCCCAACATCAGCTTTTAGTTAAAATCGTATCTGCCTACAACTTTTTTATTGTTTAGTAAGCATTTTTTGTGCATTAGCTATACAAATTGACATATTATCGCACATAACCCCTGCGATTAGCCTTGATGCAAGCATTTGATTTTGTCTGGTTTCTTCTTTTGTTGTGCTGTTATCAATGCTATAAAAATGCAAATACAAAAAAACTATTTTCTTGTACTGAAAAAGAAAATTGGGAGATATGCGACTTCTTATATACAGTTGAAGGAGTTAAAAAGTATAAAGATGTAGTGATAAAAGCTAGCAACTTTGGGAGAGTTGCTAGAGATGAATGTGGCAAATTAAATATAATCGAACAATTTGATATCGAAAAAGATTACGGAGAACTTTATATTCCTGAATTTTGGAAAAGCCTAAGAGTATGGACTTTAATTGCACATGCTTGGATAGAAAAAGATGATACTCAAGAAGAAAACTTAGGTCCTTGGCAAGTACATCATATTTCCAATAATGGTTATGACCAAAGGCCTGAGAATTTAATTTGGATTAGAAGAAATTTACATTTAAACTATATTCATAGAAATTAATTGTTGAAAAAGTTAATGTATTTTAGCTTAAACAAATACATTTTACTTCTTATTGCAATGCAAAAAAGTGGACAAAATATGGACAAGACAAAAAAAATCTACTCACTTATGTGGGAGTAGAACGTTCTATTTTATTAAACGTGCCCGGAGGGATTCGAACCCCCGACCTTTTGGTTCGTAGCCAAACACTCTATCCAGCTGAGCTACGGGCACATATATAGTTTTTAATTTCAATTTATTCTCAGCTGTATAGAGTGGACTCTTTACTTTGTCGGGGTTTCCCCAACAGGCCTGCTGAGCTACGGGCACATATTACAAAAAGGTGTTTCATCACCGTAAAAAATAATATCACGAAAAAAAATCTTAGCAAACAAAAGTATTTTCTTATTCAAATATTTTGATTTTTTTATATTAAACTATTATCTGTAGATTAGAATTTTTGATATTTTAATGAAAAATAACCATATTATATTGCTGATTATTTTGTGCTTTGGATTTTGTTCAAGGGCTTATGCTATGCAAACCGTATTCAATGTGCCCAGTGCTGATGTGACAGAAGAAAAACATATATTTCTGCAGCAAGAAGCTCAGTTCAGACCCTATAACAACGGTGCTTTTTTTACTGGAACTACCTATTCAGGTTATGGTATAGGCCATAATACTGAGGTTGATGTCAATTTGTTCAACGTAAGTGCCCCTTCATCCAATAATATTACTCTTGGTACAGGTTTCAAATCCGTCATTCCCATTCCAAAACTGCGAGAAAAATACCCAAACCGTGAGTATAAATTCACAGTGGGTTCTAATGTTTTGACATCTCTTGAGGGGCAAGGCGTCGGAAATTGGACGTACTCTCATTTGAGCGGAAGAGTGCCTGTTACCAATACAAGATTAACGGCTGGTGTTAGTTATGGTACCAAACAACTTTTTGGGACTGACAGTACTGCTTTTATCGGTGCTATAGAGCAGCCTGTTACTAAAAAAGTAACCTTGCTCACTGATTGGTTTTCAGGTAATGAGCATTTTGCAGGTTTTATGATTTCAGGGTTTAGTTATTCGTTCAAAAACAACAAAACCCTCTACGCCGGTTATCAAATCCCTAATAGCTCAAAAGCCGGCAGATCGGGATTTGTAATTCAGTTTGCAAAGGTGTTTTAATCTATGCAAATTTTATCAGCCTATTAGGCAAAATTTCAGATATTTGGTTGCCTATTTTTTTGCTTGTATCAGTGAGACTTTCTTTTGTTTGATCAAAAGCAAATCTTATTGTCTTTTGATCAGCATCTGTGTCTTTGAATTTTAAATTTTTCAAAGTAGGTAATTGCCCCTCAAAAATCAAATTTGATAAACCTGCAGCATCAAGGTGCGATGCAAGAATTACAAACCACCTTTTGAAGCCAAGTTTGGCCAAGGATTCGCCATAGATGTGGTTTGAAACATAATTTGCGCTGACTATTTTGTCATTTAATCGAGCATATTGTACTTTTCCGTTGATATCTCTTCCGGGGAAATTTTCTAAAAACTTTGTGTCCCATTTGTCGCCAGTTTTGAAATTTTTGCCAAGAGCACTGCATTTTTTGAAGAAATTTATTATTTTGCTTTTGCCGTTTTTCTCATTTGCCGTGTTTAAAAGACTCTCAAGCAGTTCATTGTATTGTTTTGTGACATCGGGATATTTTTCAGGATTCAAATGTGGATTTGTCGGGAAGTCTAATTCCTTAGGTCCTGTGTAACCGGTGTATTCAGCGGTCACTTTTGCAGGGATTCCATGCTGGACTCTCCTGAGTTCTCCTTCAGGGTTTTTTCCAAAAGTATGTGATTGTATTGTTGAATAATTGCTGATTATCATAGGGTAATCAACTCTAAACATATTTTTGATTGCTTGTTTTTTAAGATGATTTTACAAAAAGTTATAATTGCAATTATATTTTTGGGGCTTTTATTATGTCTTTAATTATTTCACCTGCTATGATGAGCCCGACTACAGGTGGGACAAAGGCGTTGCTTCCGGGGATTTGGTTTCTGTGTGTACATTTTCTTGTTGTGCCTGGAGGGCAAACGCATTGTGTTTTACAATTAACAGTGTCATTATCTATCGGTTTTATAGGTAGTTCTTCTGAATATACAACTTTTAGTTTTTTGATTTTTCTTTTTTTAAGTTCTTGCCTCATTACTTTAGCCAGCGGGCAAACTTTTGTTTTGTATATGTCCTCAACCTTGAAAGCTGTCGGGTCGACTTTGTTTCCTGCACCCATTGAGCTTATTATTGGCGTGTTGGATTCTTGAGCTTTTATGACAAGTTCTATTTTTCCTTTGACCGTGTCGATGGCATCTACAATATAGTCATATTGACCAAAATCAAATTGATCGGATGTTTCAGGCAAATAAAAAGTGTTGTAGGTGTTTATTTTTATTTCAGGGTTTATTTCTTCGAGTCTTTCTTTTGCGACATCTGTTTTTTGTTTGCCGACAGTTTTGCGTGTTGCAAAAAGTTGTCTGTTTATATTGGTAATACAAACTTTGTCATCATCTATCAAATCCAATTCTCCTACTCCGCTTCTGGCCAAAGCTTCTGCGGTGTAGCTGCCTACTCCTCCTAGCCCAAATACAGCAACTCTGGCATGGTGGAGTTTGTCCATAGCTTTTTTGCCGAATATTAATTCTGTTCTTGAAAATTGGTTAAGCATAGATGTTGTTACCATTTTAAAATTACTTCTGCTAATTTACGGTATACCAAAAACATAGTACAAAAAGAAGTGCTTTGGTTTTGTGCTCTTGTAAAAATGCTTCTTTTTTATTAACAATTTGTAACTAGAAATGATTTTTTTTGTTAATTTCATCTTATCTTTTTCGTTATAACTAGTATGGCTATTTTTAAAAATGAAAAGGTGAAATATGAGTGGAATTAATTTTTTGAAATATTTAATACCAAGCGGCCCTTCAAAAAAAGAATTGGCAGCTAGCGTTAAATCCTTGCAAGGAGAGTTGACAACAACTAAGGCTTCTTTAGATGAAGCTAATGTAAAGATTTTGGATAATGAAACAGCAAAAGCAAGTACACTTGCGCTCATCAAATCAGGCAAAGAGCGATATGCGTCTTTTGTTGATAACATAAAATCAATTGCTGATGATGAGCCGACTATTAAAAAGGCTCTCGGAAATTTTGCCAAAGGTACTCAAACACCTGATGATTATAATTCTTTATATAAATACAAGAAACAATTAAGAGAACATTACAAAAAACTTATTAAAGATCCTCAGTATTATGAAAGAAGAGATGCGCTTCTTAGGACAGAAATGAAAGATTTTGATAAAGAAATGCTTGGTGCTGATTTTGCAGAGAAATTTGTATATGCTCAAAAAGGTTCTAATCCGTTAGATGCTGCCAAAAAGGTGAATGAGATTATTAATGTTGAGTTTTTAAGAGATTTATCAGGGCAGTCAGCGTTAAAACACGGTAAAATGTATCCGCATACAGGTACTACCAGATATAAAGTAATGTATAAAAATGTGGATACGTACAAGCCTGAATA
>JAQUTS010000052.1 GCA_028694275.1 Candidatus Gastranaerophilales bacterium | reverse complement strand
CAGCTTTGATGCTTGCTATACCTATAATGAGCCTGTTGAAGAAAAAGAAAGATTTGGTGCAATCTTCTCAAAAGGCGTATACGAATTCAGAAAACTTGTTGAAGATTTCAACACAAAATCCGTAAAAGATGTATCGACTCCTTTTAAAAATGATAAAAAAAATCGAACACTTTTTGCCAAAAAACTTGATGCCCTCAAGCCTGACGCGACAATCTTGAATGACTGGCACGTTGCACCTTTGACAGCTCTGTACAAAATCAAAGCTCCATTAGAAGCAGCAAGAAAAGACCTCAGCCCAAAAGCCGCAGCGGCTATGATGGATCAAAACATCTCCATAATTGTACACAACGGAGCATATATCGGTGATTCCTCAGGGGAAAACTCCGCTAAAATTCTAAACACATTATTTGGTGATGACACAACAGGTATTGTTGAAAACGCAACCATCAAATGGGCTGATGGAGTAACCGGTGAATCTGATAACGTTTTTGTACTTCAAGACAAATCAGATAAAACAAAAAACAAATACTCTTCATTATTGCAAGTAGGCTTAGCGTATGCAGATGTTGCCATTCCTGTAAGCAGAAACTACGCAAAAGAAATCGCCTCTGCCGTAACTCCTACAATCAAAGGAACAGGCCGAGCAGAAGAAACAACAACTAATATAAAAACTATTCTTGCCGAAAGATTCAAACATAACACTATGATAGGTGTTGTTAACGGTTTTGATTCCAACGTAGCAAGACTTACTCCTAAAAAAATCGGAAAACTTGAAACGTTCGAAATAGGAGGAAAAGACTACGCTATAAAAGGCTACAAACCTTATGATTATTCAAAAGAAGCCAGTATAGAGCAAAATCTCAAAATAAAAGACGAAAATAAACAAGTTTTCATTGACTGGCTCCATGGAAAACTTAAAGACGGAAACATAAGACTTCATGGCGAGCCTAAATACTCAGATATTAGTGATATCAACAAAGATAACATTAAAGATATTCCTATTATCTTTATGGGTTCAAGAGTTGCATCCCAAAAAGGTTTTGGCGTTGCAAAAGATGCAATAAAAAACATTATGAGCGGGTATTCTCAAAAATATCCAGGCAAACAAAAACCTCTTGTTATAATAGGCGGACCTACTCAGGATGATTCTGTCAAATTCTTAAAACAACTAAAAGAAGAACTCAAAGAAGACGGAAAAAGAGTCTTGGCTGTGGATGGAACACTACCTAATGATGTTATATTCCCGGCAGCAGATATCAAAATGGGGCCAAGTATATTTGAGCCTTGCGGTCTAGTCCAACAACAAGCTGAAGCTGCCTTGAACATACCGGCCTTCTCAAAAGTCGGCGGGCACGTTGATACTATACAAGATGGTGCAACAGGTATAGTAGAACCGCTTGAAGATTATGCAGAAAAAGCCCTTCCAAGAGCTTTGAAAGTATTGTTTGATGCTGATAAAAGAAAAGCAATGCTTTATAAAGGAATGCAAGAAGACTTCAACTGGGCTCAAAAAACTGATGGTGGAAAACTCAAAGGGCCTGCAATTGAGCACCTTCAGCTCTTGGGTATGGACAGTGAAAAGTGGGTACCTCTAAATAAAGTAAACTCACCTCTTACTTAAACGGCTTAATTAATAATTCTGTTAATTGCCTTACCTTTATATTGCAATCTGATAAAACACCACCCTTAATCAGACCCAGTCGGCATAAGGGGCAGTCTGTGATGACAGTATCAACATTTGCATCCGTTATTTCTTGCGCTCTTTTTTGAGCAAGAGAATTTGAAATTGTGAAATTTTCAATAAAGAATAACCCGCCAGAGCCGCAACAGCTTTCTTGTACAGGGACCAAATCCAGTCCTGACTTTTTGATGAGTTCTTGTGTTTCATCAAAACAATCCAAATGACACGGCTTATGATAAGCAACGCTGCCATCTGAATTTGGCAAATCAAAATCAAAATCAACTAAAAACTCATTGATATGTTTACATTTAGCAAAAATACCCTCAGCCAAAGCCTTTTCATCCCCTTGCAAAAATTCAGGATAAAGAGCGAATGCTTTTTTGCAACTCGCACAGTCAAAAATCACATAATCAATATCAGAAGGTATAAGTTTGAGATTTTTTAGGGCAAAATCACGAAACCCTTCCAAATCACCTGCGCTATATGCGGGCATGGTGCAGCATTCAAAGTCAGGAATAATGTACTCTATTCCTTGTTTTTCAAAAAGCATCTTCATCGCATTCAAAGAAGATGAATTGAAATATTTATTTATGCACCCCGGGAAAATTACAACCCTCAAGTTTGATTTTTTGAGCGGTTTTTGGGGTTTATATTGCACAAAAGGTGTCAAAAACTCATGCAAAATCCTGCCTGCTTTGCAAAAATCCAAAACAGGCAAAAACCTATAAAGCCTTATATAGCCTGATAAATGCAAAAACATTTTGGAATAAAAAACTCTTAAAATGAGTTTTTTCCACAAAGGAATATACCCCATACACTCAGCTCTTGCAGCAGTGATAATTTTGGAAGCATCAATGCCTGATGGGCAAAAAGCATTACACTTGTTACAAGTGAGGCACATATCAATATTTTTGCGAAGTTTTTTATTAAACTTAAGATGACCTTTTACAACACCCATCAGAGTCGAAAAAAAACCCCTTGAGACTGTGGTTTCCTTACCTGTAGCCAAAAAAACCGGGCACACGCTTTGGCATAAGCCGCACCTTGAACAGGTATAAATTTCATCTTTGTAGTCTTGAAACTTCTTCATAGAATCTTATCCGGATTGAAGATATTTTTGGGGTCAAAAATATTTTTTATCATTCGCATAAAGCGCAAATTAGGCTCCTCATTTACAAGATGCATGTGTGCCCTTTTGACTGTGCCTACACCGTGTTCACCTGTTATGGTACCTCCTAGGGAAGTTGCATAATCAAGCATTTCACGCTCAGCCAGCTCAAATCTTTGTTTTTGATCCTGATCTCTTAAATCAAGCGAAAAATGAGGATGAAGATTACCGTCTCCTGAATGCCCCATAATTGCGATGATGATGTTATATTTGAGCGAAAGTTCTTGAATTTTGTGCACCATATCAACAAGTCGATCAGTCGGCACAACAAGATCTTCTGCCACAACATCAAAATTCAATCTTGTAACAGCGGAAAAAGCCTGTCTTCTGGCAAACCATATTTTATCAGTCTCTGACTGATTTTGAGCAACTTTTATCTCAGACACGTGATGCTCTTGGCACACGGCCGAAATTCGGGTCATTTGATCATCAACAGAAGCTTGAGTTCCGTCGACTTCAATAATCAAACAAGCCTCGGCAGGTTTAAAAATTCCCGATTTTGAAAATTCTTCTATCGTATAAATCGTCTTATCATCCATCATATCAATCACACTTGGCTGCAATCTGTGCCTAATAATAGATTCAACGGCCATAGCGGAATCTTTTAAATCATCAAAAAAAGCAAGCATAACTCTTCTACTCTCAGGTTTTGGGATGAGTTTTAGGGTGGCTTCGGTGATAATACCAAGAGTCCCCTCAGACCCGACAAAAAGCTGTGTCAGATTGTATCCTGCGACATTTTTTGGGGTTTTAGAACTTGTGTGAATAATCTCACCATCAGATGTCACGACTTCTAAATCAATTACATAATCCCTTGTTCCGCCATATTTAAAATGCCTTGAACCGCTTGCTGATTGAGCTATTGCACCACCGATTGTAGACACCGCCAAATTAGAAGGATCAGGAGGAAAAAACAACCCTCTTTTTTCGACTTCTGATTGAATTTGCCCAACTATCACACCCGGTTGAACGGTGCAATTGAGATTATTTTCATCAATTGAAATGATTTTATTCATCTTGGAAAAATGCATAACGATACCGTTTTTGACAGGAATGCAAGAACCGGCCTGATTGGTTCCCGCCCCTCTTGCTACTATCGGAATGCCTTCTTTTGATGCAAACTTTACTATTTCTTGCACTTGCTCTTTTGTTTCGGGCAAAACAACGATATCAGGGATTTTGACATCAAGACCCTGTTCAACAACATCAAAAGCATAAGGATAACAGTCTTCTTTTTCGCTTAAAACATTATCCTTGCCCAAGAGTTTTTCAAATTTTTTAACAACCAAAGTATTTGTCATACTCAAATTATACTCCAAAATACCAATACTATTTCAGAGCATAAAAAACAAAACTCCATGTGCTAATCTAAAAAAAGAATAGCTACTAGAGAAGGAATGAAAAAGATGGCACATACTATTAACAAAAGACTCTACTCTGAGTCCAAAAGGAAGTATATCAACTGCGAAGTTTTGGTGCTTGATGAAGAAGAACTTCTTCCAAATACTGACAGACGCGAAATTATTCTGTTTTGTGCAGATGACGGGTACTTGTATGATGAACCCTCAGATGACCTTGAAATCGAAGGTTATCCTGAAACAGAACTCATAGATCAGTATAAAAACTTCGACGAAAAAAGCTAACAACCGTGGCGAGATTACAATAAGTCAGGTCTGCGTTGTTTTGTGCGCAAAATACGCTGTTCTTGTCTCCATTTGGCAATTTCGCCATGGTTTCCGCTCAAAAGGATATCAGGAACTTTCATGCCTCTGAAATCATATGGTTTGGTATATTGCGGATATTCAAGCAAACCATCCTCAAAAGAATCCTCATGGGCGGATTCAATTTTTCCTAAAACCCCATCAACTAACCTGCTTGTAGCGTCAATAATACACAAAGCCCCAAGCTCACCTCCTGTAAGAACAAAATCTCCTATTGAGATTTCCACCAAGTCAAGGCCTTGCCTTATACGCTCATCGAACCCTTCGTAATGGCCGCAGAGCAATATAAGCTGATCACAAGAAGCAAGGTCTTTGACTTTTTTTTGCGTCAAAGGAGCCCCTTGAGGCGTCAACATGATTGTCTTAGATTGCGGAAGCTTTGGGATGCTTTCATAAGCCTTAAAAAACGGTTCACACATCAGCACCATGCCGGCCCCGCCGCCATAGGGAGTATCATCCACACGGTGATGTTTATCTTGCGTAAAATCCCTTGGGTTGATAGTGTTTATTTTGACAGCACCGTTTTGAACCCCACGGGACACAATACTGTGAGAGCATTGCTGCTCTATCATATCAGGGAAAAGTGTAATTACATCATATTGCATTATCTTTCAATAAGCCCCGGAATTTCGTCAATTACAACAAGCTGTTTTTTTAGATCAACAACGGGTACGAGTTTTTTCACAAAAGGTACCAAATGTTGTTTTTTGTTTTTGTCTTCGATGGACAAAAGCTCTGAGCCTGTTTGCGATACAAGGTATTTTATTTTGCCGATGTATTCTTCTTGCATATTATAAACATCAAGGCCTACCAAATCATCTATCAGGTATTCATCATCCTCAAGATACTCTTGTACAAAGGTTTTTTCTGCTTTCAAAGTTTCATTTTTTAACGCCTGAACTTCTTCAACAGAATTAATTTCTTTAAATTTGATTATGGCATGTTGTTTATGGAAGCGAACACGCTCCACTGTAAGAAAAATTTCTTTGCCTTCTTTTTCTATCAAAAATGTTTTTATGCCCAAAAGTTGATCTTCTTTGCCCTTGGTGTAGCCCACTTTGGCTTCGCCTTTAATGCCGTGAAAGTTCAAAATTCGCGCTACTGATAGATACTTTGCCATAACCCACCTCGTTTTTCGTTCTCTTCATTATAACATGTACTAAAAAGTTTTTGATATAATCAAAATAACACCAAGTTTCAAAAATCTTTCATTTATCAAAATGAGCCCGAAATCATTCTCTTCAACTATAATGGTGTAAAAGGTTAGACTAGATAACATAACGAAAATAATTTCAAAATGATAAAAATCATCAATTTGTCCAAATATTTTGGCAAAACAAGAATCTTAAATAATATAAATCTCGAAGTGGAACAAGGTGAAATAATAACTTTGATCGGCACATCAGGCTGCGGCAAAAGTACGCTTTTAAAGTGCATAGACGGGCTTGAAAAACCATCATCAGGCAAGATATATATTGATAATATTGACATCACATCCAAAAACACAAACCTCAACCAAATAAGAACACGCCTTGGGATTGTTTTCCAGCAGTTCAATCTGTTTCCGCATATGACAGTCAAACAAAACATCACCCTTGCACCCATCAAGGTCAAGGAAATGTCCAAAAACGAAGCGGAGTTTGTAGCAATGGAACTTTTAGAAAAAGTCGGATTGTTGGATAAAATCAATAAATACCCCGATGAGCTCTCAGGCGGACAGGCTCAAAGGGTTGCTATTGCCCGAAGTCTTGCAATGAAGCCGGATATTATGCTCTTTGATGAACCGACAAGTGCTCTTGATCCTCAAATGACGATGGAAGTTCTTGATACACTCAAAAACCTTGCACAAGACGGCATGACAATGATTGTTGTCACACACGAGATGAAATTTGCAAAAGAAGTTGCAAACAGAATCATCTTGATGTCTCATGGTGAAATAATCGAGCAAAATAACCCTACAGAATTTTTTGATAACCCGCAAAAACAAATTACGAAAGACTTTTTAGAAAGTGTAAACCTATGAAAAAATTTCTTTTAGCAACATTATCACTTATGATATTTTTGACAGGATGTGGACTCAACAAGCCCAAAGAGCCGCAACAAGACACTCTTGATAAAATCAAATCAAGAGGAAAAATAATCGTCGGAGTCAAATATGACAGTAAGCCTTTTGGTTTTTTGGATGAAAACAATCAGATTCAGGGCTTTGACGTTGATGTAGCAAGAGAAATTGCCAAATATATTTTGGGCGACCCTAACGCGGTGGAATTCAAGCAGGTAACTGCATCAAATCGTATATTTATGCTCACATCAGATGCAGTTGATGTTGTCATCGCGACAATGACCATAAACCCCAAAAGGCTTGAGGTGGTTGACTTTTCACAACCTTACTATATTGCTGGTCAAGCGATTATGATACCAAAAAACAGTCCAATCAGAGGCATAAAAGACCTTAATAACAGAAAGGTTATTATCGTGCTTGGCTCCACATCTGAAAAAAATATACGAATGATGGCACCTGAAGCTCTAATTCAAGGATTTAGAACCTATAATGACGCATTTTCTGCGCTCAAAGCAGACAGAGGCGATGCGATGACAACAGATGACAGCATTCTGTACGGTTTTGCAGGATCTGACAGCAGTTACAAAATCCTTCCTGATCGTTACACAAAAGAGCCTTATGGCATTGCCATCAAAAAAAGCCCCGAAACCGAAACTCTTAGAATGACAATAGATGAAGCTCTATACCAAATGCAGCATAATGGAACTTTAAACCGTATAAAACACAAATGGGTAAAATAAATGTACGCTCTTGATTTTTCAGTCCTTTTAGATGCTAAAAATCTTATATGGCAAGGCTTGTTGATTACGTTACAAGTCTCTTTGCTTAGCAGTATTTTTGCCTTTTTATTGGCTGTTTTAATCACATATTTAAGAGATTTGCCGAACAAATGGATAGTTTGGATAACAAATGCATACATTGAACTTGCAAGAAACATCCCTCTTTTGATTCAGTTATACATAATCTACAAAGTTTATCCGCATTTTGGGTTGAGTTTTTCACCCATAAATTGCGGAATATTGGCACTTAGCATCTATACGGCCGCATATATCTCAGAAGTATTAAGATCAGGGATGAACTCAATCGCAAGCCAGCAAAAGCAAGCAGCTCTTGCATTAGGGCTAAACAGTCTTCAGACTTTTTGGCTCATCACCTTCCCACAAGCAATCCGCATCGTAATCCCTACTCTTGGAAGCCAATTCATAAACCTCATCAAAAACTCATCTTTGGTCAGTTTTATAGCGGTTGTGGATATTTTTTATGTTATATACAAAGGTGCTGCTGATGATTTTAGAATTTATGAATATTTCTTACTCGGAACCCTAATCTACATGGGGCTTACAGGGGTTGTTGCCATAATCACAAATATTATTGAAAAATCCCTCAAAGTCTACGGAAGGGAGGCAAAAGTCTGATGAATGATATTATCGCCAACTCAGATCTTCTTTTCAAAGGGCTCCGCATCACACTTATGCTTGGGATTTTATCAGGAGTGACAAGCCTTGTTCTTGGTACTTTGCTCGGGCTTGCAAGATATTCAAATATTACACCGCTCAAAATATGTGCAGCGACTTTTATTGAAATCACAAGAAGCATCCCGTTGGTTTTGTACATAGTTTTTATTTATCTGACCTGTTCTCCTATTTTGGGACAAATAAACATCTTTCATGATGAGATTTTTGGCTCATTAGAATTTCAATCCGCTTTTATTGCACTGTCACTTTTTACTTCCGCATACATAGCGGAAATAGTAAGAAGCGGGCTAAAATCAGTCGAAACCACCCAAATCCAAGCAGCCAAAGCTCTTGGCCTAAACATATTCCAAAGGCTCAAATATGTTATTTTGCCCTGCGCAATAAGCCGAATGATGCCTGCTTTAGTGAGCCAGTTCATCTCACTCATCAAAGATACTTCTTTGGCATCCATAATCGGGTTGATAGAATTCACCCGCTCAGGTGAAATAATCTATGAAAGAACCTATAACGAAACACAAATTTTGGCCTTGGTCGCACTTGTGTATTTTGTAATTTGCTATGGAATGTCACAATTTAGCAAAAAGCTTGAACAAAGACCATTTGGCATAATCAAACTCGGATTTTAGCCCAAAATATAAATTTTTGCTTAAATTATCGGGCTTATACATATAAATATGCTAAAAATAGGTATAATACAATTTTGGCATTTATTAGCACAAAGGGCTAAGTTTTTTGAATTATGTGAAACTTTTTTCACATCCAATCGTCTAATAATAATATTGGTCAAAAGAGTACTGATTTATATTTTTATTATCCCCGAAAACAGGAAGAGGATTGGAATGAATATTAAGCTTGAGATTATAGAAGAAGATGTGCAAGAAAAACTTCTTACCGAACTAACCGATGATAGTACGGAAGAAAAAGAACACTTCTTCGACAAATGCACCAGTGCGTATTCTGATGATATTTTGCAAATGTATCTGAAAGATATCGGCAAAAAGAAACTTCTAAAAACATCAGAAGAAATAGAGCTGGGAAAAATCATTAGGGAAGGAGCACCCAAAGACGCTAAGCGTGCCAAAGACAAACTCGTACAAGCAAACTTGCGACTTGTTGTAAGTATTGCCAAAAAGTACGTGGGGCAAGGTGTTCTTTTCATGGACATGGTACAGGAAGGAAGCCTCGGGTTAATGCGAGCAACAGAGAGATTTGATTATCGAAAAGGTTTCAAATTTTCTACTTATGCAACCTGGTGGATAAGACAAACCATCATAAGAGCTATCGCAAACACATCTCGAACTGTCAGAATCCCCGTTCATATGTCTGATAAAATACGTCTTTTGAAAAAAACCATCCAAGAAATGACAACAGAACTTGGCAGAGAGCCTCAAGATGCAGAACTCGGTCAAAAAATGGGACTGAGCAAACTCAAAGTATCCAACATCAAAAAAGCAATGATAAGAGAGCCTATTTCTCTTGATATGCCTATCGGTGATGAATTATACCTTGAGGATTACGTCCCTGATACTCTGCACAAAGGCCCATCCAGTGAAACAACAGAAGAGCTTTTGACTCAAGATATTGAAAAAATCCTTGAGCTTTTGACTCAAAGAGAAAAAGACATTCTGATAGAACGTTTTGGAATCTTTGGAACAAAACAAAAAACTCTTGAAGAACTCGGAAACAAAATGGGATTTTCAAAAGAAAGAATAAGGCAAATTGAAGATATTGCCATCAAAAAACTCAGATCCAACGGTGATTTAAGACATCTCAAAGACTATCTAAGATAAGAGCTTAGGACTGCAAAAGCATATTTTGGCAAAATGTGTGAACTTTTGCCAAAAATAGCGACACTAGATTAAAGCCCCGAAATTCGGGGCTTTTTGTTTTGACTGTACAACTATTTAAAAAGCTCGCTCCAAAAACCCTTATAAGCGACTTCTGTAGGAGAAAGAGTGAACTCTTTTCCTTTTGGGATGTTCGTATTCCAATCTTTGTACTGGCGGCCTTCTTCACGCTCGGCAGATCCTTCAGGATAGTCACGCCACTCATAATCCAAGTCAAGCTCACTATTATATCTGAGGGAACCCTCTTTGATATCAAAAAGCTTTCTAAAGTCATCGGCCTTCATATCTTTTTTCAGCTTGAAGCGAATATTTCCTTCTTTTGTTTCTTTTAAGACAGCTGTTTCATCTTGCTGCTTCTTTTTTTGCTGCAAAGATTTGATTTCTTCATCAATTTTTTTCTGCTCTTCAGGAGTTGCCTTCATTGATT
>JAQUTS010000051.1 GCA_028694275.1 Candidatus Gastranaerophilales bacterium | reverse complement strand
GTCAGAATAAACACAAAAGGGCAGACAACTATCCCTAATCTCTACGTTGTGGGAGAAGCAGGGTGTTCATCTTTACATGGTGCAAATCGTCTTGCGAGCAATTCATTGCTCGAGTGCGTTGTTTTGGCCTATAATCTTGCTAATCATCTCAAAGACAAAGATCTAAAGGTTCAAGAATCAGAGATTTTGACCCCTGAAAAAGAAGTCAAAACATATTTAAATATAGCAGAACTTCAAAACAAACTTAAAGATACTATGTGGGAAAATGCAGGAATTTTAAGAAGTGAACAAAGTCTTAATAAAGCATTGGATGATATAAAAGAAATTGAAAAAGAATTCGATATCTACGCCAAATATCAATATGCATACGAATACGAACTTCGTAATATGCTGATTGTGGCAAAATCCATCGTAAAAGCAGCTCTTGCCAGAAAAGAGTCAAGAGGCGGGCATTTTCGTACGGATTATCCCAAAACATCAGATGATGCCAAACATAGTGTTTTGACTATAGGAGATCTCAAATAATGGTTTTTTTGCTTCACGATTTTATTATAGAAGAGCATATTAAACAGGCTTTGAAAGAAGATATCGGTTTTGGCGATATTTCAACAGATTATATTGAAGCCGATGGAAAAACTCTTAAAGCTACAATGAATTCTCGCGAAGAAGGTGTTCTTTGCGGTATAGGTGTTGTTAAAAAAGTCTTCGAAATCCTTGATCCGATGATTCAAGTTACAACTTTTTTAAAAGACGGTGATAAAATCTCAAAAGGGCAAGACATTGCAATCATTGAAGGCAATGCCAGGGCTGTTTTGACAGGTGAACGTCTTGCACTCAATTATGTTCAAAGAATGAGCGCGATTGCTACTTTGACCAATCAGTATGTGCAGGTTCTTGAGCCATATAAAGCAACTATTACGGAGACTCGTAAGACTACGCCTAATTTCAGGCTTTTTGAAAAATATGCCGTAACTGTAGGCGGTGCAACGCCTCACAGGTTTAGTCTTTGCGATTGTGTAATGCTAAAGGATAACCACATAGCTCTTTGCGGCGGGATTACTCAGGCTGTTGCGACAGTTCGTAAGCATATTTCTCACACGCACAAAATTGAAGTGGAAACAGACACTCTTGAGCAGGTAAAAGAAGCTGCTGAGGCGGGTGCTGATATAATTATGCTCGATAATATGTCGCCTGATACAATGCGCAAGGCAATAGATATTATTAAGGGGCGTGCTATAGTTGAAGCAAGCGGACAGGTTAATATTAAGACTCTTGAAGACATCGCAAAAACAGGTGTGGACGTCATTTCGACCAGTGCAATCACAGCCAAAGCAGGTAGTCTTGATATAGGTCTTGATATAAAGTAAAATCTCTTTAGAGGAGGAACTTATGCCACAACCATATCAACCATTACAGCCAAGAAAAGCACTTTTATTGTTTGTCAAAAACCTTGCAACGCCTGTTATTTTGTATTTTGACAATCCCGATGAAGAATATAAAAAAATTCAGCAAATCATAGCCCGTCCATCAGGCAGGTTGCTCGAATTCACACCAAAAGGCCCGATAAAGTTTTTTTCACTTCAAGATAGTCAAATACTTGCAGTAGCACTGCAAGAAGAAGCGGCCTTGAAATAATGTCAAAGCTCAAGTCAAAATGGATTTGCCAAAATTGCGGTTATGAAACCACAGGATATCTAGGTAAATGCCCTGACTGTGCTTCTTGGGGAAGCATCGTCGAGGAGGTTTTTTCCGTTGAAAAAGGAACTGCCTCAAAAAAAATCCTGACAGCGAAAGCAACACCCAAAACTATCTCAGAAATCGACTTTGACCACAAAAAACGCCTCACAACAGGCATGGTGGAGTTTGATAGGGTTTTAGGCGGCGGTTTTGTAGAGGGTTCTTTGGTTTTGATTGCGGGAGACCCGGGGATAGGCAAGTCAACAATCATTTTACAAGCATCCAACGCCATCGCCAAACAAGGCAAGGTGCTTTATGTGTCGGCAGAAGAATCTGCGCATCAGATCAAACTTCGTGCACAAAGACTCGGCGTTGTGAGTGATAATTTACTTGTTCTGTCCGAAAATGACCTTGACGCGGCTCGTGAAGTTATTGAGGAGCAAAAACCTGATTTTGTGGTGGTAGACAGTATTCAGGCCGTTTATTCATCTAGTGTGACATCCTCAGCAGGGAGTGTTTCACAGGTGCGCGAATGTTGTAATATTTTGATGCATATCGCCAAACAGCTTGGTATAACTGTTGTTGTGGTGGGGCATGTCACCAAAGACGGTGCTGTTGCAGGGCCTAAGGTTCTTGAGCACATGGTGGATGCAGTTTTGTATTTTGAGGGCGAAAAATTCAACTCTTATAGGATTTTGCGTTCTAACAAAAACCGTTTTGGCTCAACTCTTGAGATTGGTATGTTTATGATGGAAGATGACGGACTCACCGAAGTGTCTAACCCTAGTGAAATCTTCCTCAAAGAACGCAGCGGTGCTTTGGCCTCAGGCAATGTAATCATAGCAACAGGTGATGGAAATCGACCGCTTTTGCTTGAAATACAAGCACTTGTCGGGCCATCATCTTATGCGGCTCCTCGCCGTGTGGCGACAGGCGTTGAGTACAACAGGGTTTTGAAGGTTTTGGCTGTCTTGGAAAGACGGGTGGGGCTGAATTTTAGTAAGCATGATGTTTATGTCAATATTATCGGCGGATTGGATGTAAAAGAGCCTGCAGCTGATTTAGGAATAGCTCTCGCTGTGGCGAGCTGTGCCAAAGATGCGATAGTGTCTGATAAGGCCGTTATCATTGGCGAAGTCGGCCTATCCGGAGAAATCCGCGCTGTGAGCCACATTGAGCCTCGTATTAAAGAGGCTGAAAAAATGGGCTTTGAAAAGATAATTGTACCCAAAGGCAATCTACCATTGAAAAATAAGACTTCGATTAAGGTCGTTGGGGTTTCACGACTTATTGAGGCAATTACGGAGAGTTTGGCAGGACTTCAAGAGTAGCGAACTTGTCATTGCGAGGAGCTTGCGACGAAGCAATCTTATCAACCTTGCCCTACTCGGGCAGAGGAAACTTTTTGTCTAAAAAGTTTCACAAAAATGCTCGCCTGTTATCGTTCATACGTTTCTAAACTCATCTCGCTAGGCTCGCCAACTCGCAAGCTTCGCTTGCTCAGACAGTTCTCGCCTTTTTCGCTCAATTTTGTTAAGAAACGTTTATTCACTTACCACAAGGCGTGGAAAATATTTAATATTAATTTTAGAGAATGGTTAGTAATATCTGAAATAATCGTCGAGAGGATAATTATTATTAAAAATGAAGATATCGGGTGTTTTTTGAATATATCAACCATTGTATAATATAATTCTTTATGTATTTTTGAAATTTCTTTCTCGGCAGTCTGCAATACTTCAGAGGATATTTTGTTTTGTTTTAATTTCATTTTACATTCATCGCAGATTTTAGGTTTATTGCAGGAATATATCACTTCCGCTTTGTCTCCTCCGGTCATATCATATATGCAACCTCTTGTTTCATCATGCGTAAAGCTCCTTATGTCCATATTGGGTAATTTCTGAAACATAAGGAAAACTAATGTATAGGCATAGATTATTCTTAAAAGAATGTTTTCTAAGGGGATATTTGCATATCCTAAAATATCTTTCATTTCGTAAAATGTGATAACAGCATAATTTTCCGCTATTCTTCTTGAGTAGTAATTATTCTCTAGTTTTACATTTGTTATTGCTATTGTAAAATTGGCATTTTCATTTTGTGGTAGGGATTGTCTTAAATTATTATCAGTATATTCCCAACTGTTGCCATCTGAATTTGTTGGTAAGTCATAGGTTTCGATATTTCCTATTATCTCAAAAAGTTGTGATTTCCAATTGAGAAGTTTATAACTCTTAAACTCTATTGGCAAATGACCTATTTTAATAATCCTTATTTTAATCTTTTTCAAAATCCGTACTCCTTCTGTATAAATTCCATTATACCCAAAAAATTGTAAGATGCTGAAATAAATTCAGAATGACAGTCTATTTCCCTGGATATGCCTTCTGCGCAGCCGCAGAGCGGATGTACTCAAGTATTGCCCCACCGATTTCTTCTGTCGGGTCGAAGTTTGCCACAGGTGGTGTAATACTGTCTTGGATAAGCATTTTTTGTAATGGGCCAAAAGCATCAGGCGGTTGGGTTTTGCGGTAAATCCCCGCCAAAAGTACCTGATTGGTAGCTGATTTTGTGTCATTGAGTTTGGATAGAGTCGGGTAGGTTTTGTTGATGTCAAATTTGCCCGCATCAATCATTCTGTCAAAGGTGTAAAGTCCCTCTGCAATTACTTTTTCGTCTTTTGATGTGAGGAGTTTTTTCTCTATTAAAGGAGTTGATTTGTCGGCGTTTTGCACAAGTTTATTAACAAGCGGCATATTGAAAACGCAATAATTACGCTCTCCTTGAGGAAGAAGTGTTTTTTTTCCGAGCATCTCCACATCCGCCTCAAGGTTGTTTGAGGGCGGCATATAATACGATGGGACAAAAAGTTGCGGTGCTTGCGCTTGCATGATCAGTCAAGGCTCCTTATGCGTAGACGAACGGCGGGCCGTTTTTGATTTCATAGAGGATGTTTTGGGCCATTCCGTTTAGTTCTTCTTTAGTTTTTTGCGGTGCTTGTTTTTTGAATTCGTCAACAAGCGGGCCGATGTAACTTTCTTTTTTCTGTTTGAAGTTACGAAGTTCAACGTTGATGAGTCTTTTATGGAGGTTGAGTTCTGTTTCGTTGTTCATTTTTTTGACTTCAACTTCTCTTGTGGCATTGACTGCCTGTTCACCGATGTAGCCGGCTGCGGTGACTCCTGAAATTCCAAGAGCCAAAGCTCCAAGAGGTTTAGAACCGGGGTTCATTACCCAGTTATAAAAATGTCCCCTCGCATCGTCGATGAATGTGAAAAATTGAACTTTTCCCACGTGTCCGCCGATTTCATGCGGAGCTTGAGTAAAAATATTGGTACGTTTTTTGACGGTATCAACGATATCTTTTACTTCATCATCAGGAAGTTTTGCTTTTTTTAATGTTTCTTCTACCATTTGAGGTTTGAAATTCATCACCGAGAAGATGTTTTTTAGGGTGTCTTTATGTTTTTCAAGGATTTCATCTGATGATTTTTTTAGAATATCATCGACTTTTTTGTGCATTTCATCATGGGTCGATTCTACTATTTTGCCTGCTTTTTGGACGTTTTTGAATGCATATGCTCCAAGCAAGATTGACCCCGCTACTGTGCCTGCCACTGCCAAAGCTGTTTTTAGTGATTCATTTTTGCTTTTTTTAGGTGATGGCTCTTCTTTATTTTCATTTCCTTTAAAATTCGTAGCAGGTGTTTTGTTGTCGATGGTGTGTTTCATTTCTTTTGCAGAGTCTTGCATCATTTTTCGGATGATTTCATTTTTGCCCTTGAATATTTTCGTTTCGACATCAATCAAGTTGTCTTGTAAGTTGTAGTCTGCTTTTGCATTTTGTTTTTTGACCCAGATATCTTTGTAGCCATCAACGAAGTTTTTTAGGACAAAACCTGTTGCCGCAAAAACAAAAAAGCCTGCCGCGCCGATTAGAGTTTTGGTTTGGGGATTTTGGACAAGCATATATGTGACAAAATGTGACTCATTGTTGAGGTTCATATTTCGTCCTATGTCAGGAAGTGACTCCCAAGACGGTTTTTTGAACTGTTTATTAGCTATTTTTGGTGCTGTTTTTGACACTGCAGCGACAGCCCCTAATATGCTCAAAGTACCAAGGCAAAGCTTTAGAAGTGCTTTATTTTTGCTTTGTTGAGGTTGAGGCTTTTGAATTTCTACAGGTTCTTTTGACTCAGACGGGATTATATAATCATGCAAAAGGTCGTTTTGATTATCGTTGATAGAATCTTTTACCATAGAGTTTATAATGACACCAAGTTTTGTTTCTTGTTGAAACTTTTGTTGTCTTTCTTTGTTTACTGCTTGTTGTCTTTTTGCTTCAAAATCGCTATAGTGCAGGTTTATGACCATTCAGCATATTCCTTTTTATTGGGGTTTAAGAGTTTTGTGATGTTTTCTTTGAGCGAACGAAGATGCAGCCATCTTTTGAGTTCGACTTCTTCATCTTGCTCTCCTTGTTCCATTTCTGTATCAACTTCGGAGAAGAAGATGTATTTTTTGGGTTTTATTTTTTTCCAGTTTTCGGCAATGAAGTCTGCCATTGCGTTTAGCGGTTCTCCTATTATGGCGGCTAATTTATCTGTGATATTTGTGAACCCTTTTTTGATATTTTCAGCAATTTCCATGCCGAACTTAAAAGGGGTTGATTGCGCGATCCTGTTTGCCAAATTGATAATCGGTGTTGTTACAGCTGTTATTATACGGTTAGCCAAAGCCATTGTAGGACGTGTAATTACAGTGTTTACGAAATTTGATATCGCAGCAAATTTTTCACTCATCGCTTGTATTGTTTTGTTGCTTTGTATAGATGTAAAAACGGAAGATAAATTAAATTGCGTTGCATCTTCTTTTCTTTGAGCTTGGGCTTTTAGCATTTGTCCTACTGCGTAGCATTCATCCCAAGTCATTTCGCCTGCTTTTGCAGTATTTCTTCCTGAAGAAATACCTCCGCCTCCGCCTTTTCCTGAGCAAATAGGGCAAGCCCCAAAAGGCATACCGTGGGGGCAAAGACCCCGATTAACGCTAATATTTGATGTAATAGGTGCTACCATTTTTCCCTATAAATAAAAAAATCTACCAGTGAATAACTGCTAGATACAACGCCCTATTTAGGTGTTTGCTTTCCTTTAGTCCCGAAGTACCAGCAAAGTTATGGATTCACATAGTGTTCCGGCTATAACGGTTGCGGCACAGCTTGGGAGTTTCGCCCTGATTTCCTTTGTAAATCGTACTTTAATTATAACTTTTCAACATTTGGGGTCAATTGAATGTAATGAAATGTTTACACCACTCAGGTAATGTGCTTTTTGGTTTCATGAGCTAAGTTTTTTTTATGAGGACAGAGGAAGCTTTGTACAATCAAATATCACCTTCATTCAGGCGAAAGCTGGTGCCTTTTATTGCTGCTGATGCCAGTGATTTTTGGCGTAATGTGGCAGATATGGTTTTTTCTTGGATGCTGCGTCACAAATTTGCTGCCCTCAGACTTAAGGGGCTGCATAATATTCATAAAAGAGACAAGTCTAAACCTTGTATTATTTATGCGCCTCATATTTGTTGGTGGGATGCTATTATTGCGTATTATACCTGTCGCAAAATTCTGAAATTTGATACCAGGTTTATGGCTGAAGAATTACATTTGGCTCCTTATTTGAAAAAACTCGGAATTTTTTCAATAGACAAAAAATCCCCCAAAACAATTCTGAAATCACTTGATTTTGCCATAAAAAATCTTGATGCGCCTAATAAGGCCGTGTTTATTTATCCTCAAGGGATTATAGGCCCTCAAGACGGTGATGATTTTGTGTTTAATTCAGGGATTTCTTATTTGGCATCACGTATTGAAGGAGTGAACTTGATCCCGATAGCCGTTCGTTACGGGTTTTTGAGGGAGTCTTCTCCTGAGGTTATGATAGAAATAAATCCCCCTATTGTACTTGAAAGTGTCAAAGACAGGCATGAGGTCGATTATCTTTGCGATCATTTCAAAGAACTCTTGGATAGGCAAAGGAGAGAAATCTCAATGGGGGATGTCTCAAAATATATTACAGTCATTAAAAAACGGGAAAATATTTTTAGGTATTTTGAGAAAAAAATAAAAACTTAAAGCCATTTTTTAGACATGATGTTTTTTTGTTATAATAAAGCATCGAGAAGAGTTTTAAAAAAGGGATTATTATGACAAAAAACGCATCTTGTGCGCTTGAACAGGCATTATTTGACACTATTAATGAAAAAACGCCTGATTATATAAAAAACAGACATCTTATTGATTTGAAAAATAAAAATGAGTTTGAATTTGTTTTGAAAAAAGAATACCTCTATAACTATGATGCTGAGTCAAACCCTTTGGGACTCGGGCTTTTGGAATGGTTTGCAAATTATGAAAAAGAGGCAAAAGTTTCAACCGCCGGCATAAGAGGGCCTCAAAATATTCTTTATCCTGAAGATACAAGATTCCCTATCAACAAGGTCGGGATTCTTCTTGCTACTTTGGCAAAAGGCCTTGTCGCGAAAGCCAAATTCCCTTGTTCTGATTTGCGTAAGCTAGCAGCTTCAGAAGTCAGATACAACTCTAAAGAATATCTTGAATTGATAGCTCGTATACAAGCTTCTTTGGGTATCAAAACATATGTGCCTGTCGATTTTTCGACAATCCCTATTTGGATGGCTTCATTTTTGGTTTTCAAACTTGATTTGTTGGGTGGTGAATACATTACATCAAGCCACGGTATCAGTGTCAAAAATGCTACGAAAGACCTTAACGATCAAGGAAGTCAGTATCTTCCCGAAGAGTCGCTTGAGTTTGTTGATAAAATCAAAGAGATTTTTGATTTTGTTGAAAAAAACGGCGAATACAAAATATCTCTTTCATCTTTTGATGATTCATTGATTGACCAAAATTTGATGAAAAATCTTAACAACGGTGTTGATCTTTATGTTGAATACCTCAAAAACGGTGTTGCAACAGAACATAATATTGAACTTATTAAAAACACCCAAAACAAAATCGTTATCGAAAGCGTCGGGGGCTCTGCTTATGATACTTTGAGTAAGGTTCTTGAAGGTCTTGATATAGATTCAAGCTTTGAGTGGCTTCATACGCAAGAAGATCCATTTTTTCACGGTATCGGCAAGAGTGATGTAACGCCAAAAGGCGATAAGGCCTTTTATGATTGGTCTGTGGATGCTGCTGTTATGGTAAAAGACAAAAATTGCGGGGATGTAAAAATGCCTGTGATTGAGTCTTTGCACTATGATAAAAAATTGGCTTCAAAACCTGTCGGAACTGTTGTTTTGATAACAGATCCCGATCATGACCGTTTGACTGTTACGCAGATTGAAAGTATTGATAATATTCAGACTTTAAAAGAGCTTGGTATCGATTATGTTGCTTTGTGTGATGATAAGGTTTTAGCTGTTTATACGGCTAATCAGTCATTTTTGATGATGATGTCTTTTTGGTCAGGAAGCCTTAGGGCTAATAAAATCTTTGATAATCATCCTAGATTTATTATCAAAACAACAGCTTCTGCGATGAGTTGGGATGAATGGGCTCATAAGAACGGTATTAAAGTCGTGAATGTGCCTGTCGGTTTTAAAGAAATTGCCAACATAATGAAAAAAGTCGAAATGCAAATTAAGAGAAATCCCAAGAAGGATGTTATTGTCGAAGATGTTTTCGGTAAAGAAATTAATCTTGGGGTACAGCCAAGGTTGATTTTTGGCGGCGAAGAATCAGGCGGTATGATTATCGGCGCGGAAAAACTTATTGAAAGCAATTCAGGCAGACTTGCAATTGCGATGAGAGAAAAATCAGCAACAGAAGCGATAATGGTAGTTTCGGCACTTGTATCAGGGTGCGAAAGAACAGGAGTTATGCTATCTCAGTATTTACAAGAGATTTTTGCCAAAAATGATATCAAGGGTAAATTTGATGTCAGAGAAGATATTTCTTATTACAATGAGAGCGAACCTGATATTGATAAGCTAAAAATTGCCAAAAAAGAAGGCGAAGCCAAAAGAACCAAGAATGATTTGTTCTATTTGACTTTGGTTATGGCCAAAAAAGACGGACTAATCACTGTCGAAAATGTGAAAGAAATACTCGGCGATACTTTTAAAGAACTTGATTTTACTTCTTTGCAAGATGCTCTTTATGTCGGGGATGGTTCGTATTTTAGGTTTGAGGACAAATATATCGAAATCAGGCCCTCCGGCACAGATGCCAAAACAAAAGCATATTCAGCAGGTATTGATAAAGATGAGCTTTGTAAATATGCGCGCATTATGGGTAATTATTCAGGCGAGAGAACGGAGCTTTACAAAAAACTTATACCCGATGAATATTATCAAAATGTAAAAGAGCACTCGCTTGATGTTTATATCAAATGGGCAAATAAAGGTGCCGATTTTGATAAGTTTCAAATTCCAAAGTACGAATTTTAGGAGCTCAATATGGCTAAAAAAATCATAGCTTTATCAGGAAAACAATTCTCGGGCAAAGATACTGTTGCCAAAATTTTGCTTGAAAAACTCAAGGGTTTTAGGCGCGTCGGTATAGGTGATGCCATCAAAATTGAATACGGGCGAAGAAACGGGTTGAGTTTTGATGAAATTGAATCGAACAAAGCGCAATATCGTCCCGATTTGATTGCTCTTGGTGATGAAGGCAGGGCAATCAGTCCTTATTATTGGCTTGAAAAGATTATCGAGCTTGATTTTGATGTCATAGTGCCTGATTTGAGACTTCCAAATGAGCTCAAAATCCTTCGTGATGCAGGAGCTTTGACAATCAGGGTTGAGGCCTCAAGAGAGGTTCGTGCCCAAAGAGG
>JAQUTS010000050.1 GCA_028694275.1 Candidatus Gastranaerophilales bacterium | reverse complement strand
CATACGTTTTAGACGTATTTTTACCATTTATTTCATTCTCCTTTAGTATTCGAATTTAGTTTCTAACGTTTGCCGCGCGGAACATTTGTTATTTTGAGGATACAAAGTTCCGTATTATATAGTTATCACAAGCACATAGCATGTGCAAGTATGTCTTGATTTAATCTTCACATCCGAAAATTTATCTGAATTTTCCAAACTTACCCATCATCGCAGGATTAAAACCACCGGGCATACCAAAGCCTCTTGGCATTTTGCCACCCTTAGAGCCTTTACCGCGCATCATTTTTTGCATTCCTGAAAGTTGTTTCATCATTTTTTTCATCATCTCAAAATCATTCAAAAATTTGTTGATATCTTGAACAGTAAGCCCGCAACCTGATGCAACTCTGCGTTTGCGATTTGCATTTAGAACATCGGGGTTTTTACGTTCATATGGAGTCATACTATTGACCAAAGCTTCAATACGTTTAAGCTGTGCTTCGCCTTCATGCGCAAGGGTTTCTTTATCTTTTTTCCCTAGTCCGGGAATAGGCAACATACCAAGAATTTGATCAAAAGATCCAAGCATTTTGATCTGTTTTTGAACCTTAATAAAATCCTCCAAAGAAAAATCTTTGGACATCATTTTTTTCTGAAGTTCAAGAGCCTCTTTTTCATCAATTGCAGTCTGAGCTTTTTCAACAAGTGAAACAATATCGCCCATACCGAGAATTCTTTGCGCCATACGCTCAGGATAAAATGGTTCAAGAGCTTCGATTTTTTCACCCATACCGGTGAATTTGATAGGTTTGCCTGTTGAATAAACAACACTCAAAGCAGCACCACCTCTGGCGTCACCGTCAAGTTTAGTCAAAATAACACCGCTGAGCCCAAGCTGCTCATTAAAGTTTTGAGCTACATTAACAGCTTCTTGCCCGACCATAGCATCAACCACAAGAAGTTTTTCCTGCGGCTTGAACATACGATCAATCAATAAAAGCTCTGCCATCATATCGGTATCAATTTGCAAACGACCTGCTGTATCAATGATTACAGAATTATGTCCGTTTCCTTTGGCATGATCTATCGCTTGTTTGACGATATCTTTGACATCTTGATTGTCTTCTTTATAAAAAACATCAACTCCGATTTGGCCCGCCAAAGTCACAAGTTGTTTTATGGCAGCAGGCCTGTATACGTCTGCTGCAACCAAAAGAGGTTTACGATTTTGTTTTCGCAAAGAAAGAGCAAGCTTGGCGGCAGAAGTTGTTTTACCTGAACCTTGAAGCCCCAGCAACATAATGAGATTAGGCTCACCTTCTGTTGAAAGAGGGGTATTTTGCCCGCCTAAGAGCTCGATAATTTCATCATTAACAATTTTTATAAGCTGCTGAGAAGGGTTAACTCCGTCTAATATTTTTTCGCCTTCGGCTTTATCTTTAATTTTTGAAATGAAAGATTTGACAACACCTAAGCTGACATCAGCTTCTAAAAACGCTCGTCTTATCTCGCGCAAAGCCTCATCCATATTGTCCTGAGTGAGTTTTTTGCCAGAGGTAGTTTTGATTATATCCTGTAATCTTTCAGATAGATTTTCAAACATTTTATTTCTCCGTTAATTATTATTTTCTTTTTAAGATGATTTATCTAACCAAACAATGCTTCCACAAAATCATCGGCATCAAAATCTTTTAAATCTTCCATTTTTTCGCCGACTCCGATTAATTTTACCGCCAAATTCAGTTTTTTTGCAATGCCCGCGATGATACCGCCTTTGGCAGAACCATCAAGCTTTGTCAAACCAACGGCTGTGATTTGCACAGCTTCTTGAAAAACTTCCGCTTGCGCCAAACCGTTTTGACCGGTATTAGCATCAAGTACAAGTATGCTTTCTGCCAATTGGCCCTGAGCTTCATTATCCAAAACTTTTTTGATTTTTTTGAGTTCTTCCATCAAGTTAAACTTGTTTTGAAGTCGCCCTGCCGTGTCGATTAAAAGTACATCATAGCCTTCGCTTTGGGCTTTTTTGACTGCATCGTAAACAACTGCGGCACTATCAGCACCATCACGTCTTACAATATCAGCACCTGCTCTTTTTGACCAAATATCAAGCTGCTCTTCTGCCGCAGCACGAAATGTATCGCCTGCAGCGACAAGGACTTTCGCCCCCATATTTTTGAAACGATAAGCAAGTTTGCCGATAAGCGTGGTTTTGCCTGCACCGTTAACGCCTGTTATCAAAAATATATTTAGACCCTCTTGATAATTAAGAGCTGTAGAACCTGCCTTTATAATGATATTTTTGAAATCATTTTTGATTATTCCATTAAGTTGGTCTGTTGTAATTTTGTCTTTGTCTTGGCGAATTTTGTCCACAATCTCAGATGACAAATCCACGCCGACATCGGCCTTGATGAGGATTTCTTCCAATTCATCGAGCATATCATCGTCAATTTTTTCACCTGTTGAAACAATCTGCGAAATCCCACCACCAATGGCCTCTGTGGTTTTTGAGATAGCTTCTTTTATACCGTCAAATGAAAGTTTGAATTCAAAAGAAGGCTTTTGCAGTTCATCTTGTACAATGTCCTTATTTTCATCTTTCTTTTTAAAGAAATTGAACATATTAATCCTTCAAGTTTTTGTTTTTGACAATTTGTCCCAAAATACCGTTGATAAAAGCTGTAGATTCTTCAGAACTGTATTTTTTGGCAAGTTCGACAGCTTCATCAATAATCACTTTTATAGGAGCGTCTTTGACAAATAAAAGCTCCGTAATAGCGATTTTCATAATATCTTTATCGAGTTTAAGAATTCTGTCAATGTCCCATCCGATAGAACACTCGTTGATAAGAGCTTTCACCTCGGTACGATTAGCCTGATATGTTTTGGTGATATTTATAATAAATTCTTTAACTTCTTTTGTTTGAGCGAGTGCTGCAAGTTCGGCAATTTCAAGAGCCTGAAACGACTTATCCGCAACATCAACAAGCGAATTCACTTTCCCTTGCATATCAGCAGTCAAAGGAATAGGCACGGGCAAATTTGTCGTCCCTACAGGTCTTTCAAGGTTATCAGGATCATTGAGCTCAAGCTCATATATATAATCTTGCATATCAACAAGGCTTGTTGTTGCTATCTCAAGCTCTTCTGTTGATGAATTGACAAGTAATCTGACTGATTTTAGAACTATATCTGAAATTTTTTCTTCGTCTATATTAGATCCGTTTTTCTTCAATTGAGAAAACAATATTAATAAAAGTTCTCTGGCTGCGCGTCTTGCGTTCATTTTTTTCCCTCACTTAATTACGTTAACAATTAAGCCATAAAAATACCAGTTTTTAAAGTATTAAATATATCTGCTTAACTTTTTTAAAGGAACAAATTTGTCCAAATAACCTTCTTGAGCAATTTCTCTCATAAGTCTGTTATCCTCGATGGCTTCTTCATAGCTCATATCAAGGAATTTTCCCTTAGTCCCGAGAATTTGTTTTTGGGCCTTAAATCCTTCTTCATAAGCCTCATATTCGTTTTTTATATCATCAAGCAGCAAAAGATAAAGGACTTTTTGAAAAAACTTATTTTCGCCCTGTCCGTATTTTTTGGCGATTTTGCCAATGGCTGTTGAGATTTGTTTGGGCTTATAATAATCACCGTCCGTGCATTTGTCCAATAGCGGCATCATATCATCATCAATGATTTTATCCGCCACATCTTCTGTGACAACTTTTGCACATTGGCGATAAAGCATATCTGTTTTGTCTCCGCAAAAAACATCATAAAGCCCATGTTTGATTTCATGGGTCATCGTCCCAAAAAACCTGCCAAAAATATTCAAGCTCTTATCTTCTCGCATATCAGGCAAAGTTTTGTTTGAGACTTTTTTCATTGTTTTTGGAGATAAAAGCAGACGAAACGAATCATCATCCGTCATCTCAGAATAACCGCCTGCTTGCAGCTGTTGTAGCTCCTTGTCATCATAGTCAATAATAACGGGTTTTTTCTCAAAAACATCCTGCACGATTCTGTGCAAAGAACCCTGATTAAAAGTTCTGTTATCAACAGATTCAAGGACTCTTTGCTTGAAATAGTTCAATTTTTCTATTTGTTGATTGTAATAATCTACTTGCATAATCAGATAAAAAACGGTGAAGAAAAATTTTTGACAACAAAAATCATCCATCGTAATCATCCCAAAAAACCCTACTGATTCTATAATTTGAGTATGAAATTTTTTAAAGTAGCAATTTTAATATTTACTTTGTGCACTGCCCAAATGGCAATGTGCCAAACTTATACAAGCAAAAATCCCCCTTCGATAAAACGCGAATACAATCTGCAAATTCCATCAGGGATTTTTCTAAAAGCCATAGTACAAAGCGAAATCTCAACAAAAACCAACAACATAAACGACCCTGTAAGAGCCATTATTGATAATAATTTTTATTTCATGGATGCAATTTGCATCCCCGAAAACTCAATAATAACAGGACGCATAACAGAATTTCAGCTACCAAAAAAAGGCCGCAACGGGCTTTTTCGACTTCATTTTGATTCATTGACCTTTCCAAACGGAAAACAAATCCCTTTTGACGGGGAGCTTTGGGCGGATGGATCAAATATGATAGGCGGCCAGCCATCAGCACTCACAGAAACAAGAGAAGTCCCTTTTTGCGCAAGCGGTATGAATTATCTTTTGCTAAAACCAACAGGCGAATACTCCGTGGGCAAAGATGTAACCCTAAGCGCAGGTTCAGAAATTTTAATAAAAACAAACACCCCCATAAAAGTGAATTTTACGGACTATCAGTAATTATCAACGATATAATCGTTGATTTGGTATACTTTTAGAATGTTTTTTAATTGATTAATTTAAAACTTATGTATTATAATTAAGGGGTAAAGATTAGGAGGAGGAAGAACAATGAAAAAATCTAAATCTTTGGTCGCAGGACTTTTAATTACAACATTAATGAGTTTGCAAGCTCCCATTTGCTTCGCTCAATCATATGCTCCGTATAATAATTATCAAAGACAACAACTGCAAGGTCAGGTTTCTATAATTCCTATGGGTACGACTCTTTCAGGCGTTACCACTTGCGAACTTTCTTCTGCCACTATGGTCGTTGGCGACAGCGTAGTTTTGGCACTTAATTCTCCTTTTTATTACAAAGGATCTATGATTGCCCCTGTAAACAGTAATGTAATCGGGATTGTCACAGAAGCCGAAAAAGCAGGATTTGCAAGCAACACAGGTAAACTAAAAATCAAATTCAAAGAAATTATCACACCTGATGGGCACAGAATTCCTATTTCTGCAAAAGTTGTAACAAATGACGGAAAAGGCGTTCTTATGGGGCAAGCCACTCAAGACAAAGCTAAAGATGTCGGCAAAAATTTGGCGATAGGCTCAGCCGGCGGTGCTTTGGCAGGATTGGTATTTGGTTCTGCAGCAGGCGGTAAAGCAGGCAAAGGTGCGGCTATCGGTACAGGTATCGGAGCAGGTCTTGGCTTGGGCAAAACCCTTATCGACAAAGGTGATAATGTAAGTGTTCCTGCAGGATCACAGATCAATATCATGATTGACCAACCTGTGACGGTTAATTATTAATACAAGTTATTAAGGACAATTGATTAGTTGTTCAAAAGCAAAAACTTGTGCTAGACTTTGTAGAGAATAATCAAGTATATAATTTTAGGTTTTTATGAGTATATTGGGGACGCAAACTGAATATGAAGAGCAGGACAAAATCCTATTTTGGCCGGCTGTACTCAATGAGGAAGAAGAAGTTTCTTTAACAAAAGCTATTTTTTGGTCTGTGTTTATTCACGTGGGCGGAACTTTGGCTATTCTTATTGTGACAACCATTGTACTTTTCATATTGCAGATTTTGGGATTGAATTTGGATATGTTCAAAAAACCCGATATCAAACCAAAAGATATAGAATTTGTTTTGGTAGACAAAGAAGCAAAACCTATCAACCCAAATACAAAATTCCGTGCAGACAAAAACTCTCGCTCGGGTGGAAAAAGAGTTCACAAAAAACTGACTTCTGCCCCAACAGCTGCGACAAGAAAATCTGCACCACAAAAAAAACAGGCCCAACCTCAAAAAACAATCAAACAAAAAATGAATGATATGCTTGAGAAGCCTAAAAAACAACAAAAACAACAACAGCAAGCTCAACAAGCACCAAAAACAAAAGCACCTACTCATAATCAAGCACCTCCAAGACCTGCTCCGCATGTCAGTATGCCAAAACCTGCAGTGCCAAATATGTTCTCGGTTCCAATACCTAAGAGCAATTTGCCAAAAACTAAAGCAGGCGGCGGTGGCGGCTCACCTAGTGCTAACCCTCTTGGTACAAGAGGAGGCTCAGGCTCAGGAAGTGCCAAAGGATCATCTCCATCACCTGTTATGTCATCAGGCGGAGGAACATCCGGAGGAAAAGGAAGATACGCCTCTCCATATTCAGCAGGCTCAGGATCACTTGGAACCCCTGGCGGCGGTGGCGGAGCTCCGGGTATTGATGCAATAGCAGAACCTGATTTCGGTCCTTATATGAGAGACTTGCAAGCAAAAATCAAACGCAACTGGGATCCCCCAAAAAGTGACCAATCAAAAAGAGTCGTTTTGGTATTCACAATTGCAAAAGACGGAAGACTTCTACATGTTAGGGTCGGAAGATCATCAGGAATACCGTCAGTCGACAGAGCTGCATTATCAGCAGTACAATACTCTGCACCGTTCAAGCCTTTACCAAAAGAGTACAGGGGCTCTGATATCGACATCAATTTCACATTTGACTACAATGTGTTTGGCGGCAACATTAGGTAAGTAAAATTAGGTAATAAGAGGATAAAAAAATGGAATTACTACTTCACGCAATTGAACAAGACTGGGCAGCATTGCTACCTATCGTTTTTTGTTCTGTCTTAGTTGTAGCTGTTGCTATAACAAGAATTTCTTTCTACAACGACAACAAAAGAGATGTTGTCTTGTTTATTCAACGTCTTCAAAAAGAGCTTTTGAAAGACAACCTTGAAGGTGCACAAATCCTGAGCGAACAATTAGGCGGTGTCATCGGCGAAGTTTCAGAAGAAGGTGTCAGAATTTTGGCAGAACAAAAACACGATTTTGCCCGTTCTTTTGATATTTCTATCGCTCTTGCAACAAGAAAACTCGAAAAACACCTGACTATTTTAGGTACAGTCGGCAGCGTAGCTCCGTTTTTGGGTCTTTTTGCAACAGTTGTCAGAATCCTTTATACTTTCCAAGATTTGGCAACTCAAGGAAACCAATCAGCAGCCGTTGCAATGGGTATCGGTTCAGCTCTGATCGCTACAGCTTTCGGTCTTGGTGTCGCGATTATTGCAGTTGTTCTTTTCAACTCATTCCAAAGTATCGTGAAAAGATACGAAGACGACTTCCAGCTATTAAAACTTCTTTTCTTGAGTTTCTCAAGTGCTGAAACAAAAAGTAGAGTAACACTGTAGGATACAACAATGGCTTTCAACGGAAAAAAAGGACAAATATTCAGCGAAATAAACATCACGCCGTTAACAGACATCTTTTTGGTGCTTCTGATTATCATGATGTTTGTTGCTCCTATGTTCCAATCTGCCAACAAAAACATAGAAGTCCCTGAAATTAACTCAGGCGTATCAATACAAGAAGATGCGCAAAATATTACTTTGTCGATCTCAAAAGACGGCCATTACTACATCAACTCAACAGAAATTAATCCTCAAAACCTAACCACAGAACTCTCTGCCGTTGCAGAAAAAGCAAAAGACAAAAAAATAATCGTAAAAGCTGATGCAAACGTAAAAAGTAAAGAAATAATCAACGTGGTAAAAGCAGCGCAAGACACAGGTTTCGAAAAACTTGTCGTAGCAGGTGAGCCATTGAGCAAAAAAGCTCAAAAGCAATTAAAAGACATGCAAGAAACTGATGAAGTAGAACAAAATATCCACCCGACAAGCAATGTAATTTTGCCTAAAGAAACAAATGATTCTGAAATTCAAACAGAATACAAAAGACCCAACTTCGATTTCGAGGAATAAAAATGAAAAAACGTGACAATTTTAACGAAATTAATATCACTCCATTGACAGATATCTTCTTGGTTCTGTTGATTATCATGATGGTTGTTGCACCTTTGCTTGACCAGCAGGGATTGAATCTTATGGTTCCATCAAATGTTGAGCAACAGCAAAATCAACAAGAAAGCAAAATCCTCAAAATCACAGTCACAGACGACAACACATATCATGTCGATGATCAAACAATAGCAGCTGACTCTTTGAGCGATTATATAAGATCAAAATCACAAGAATTCAAAGACGGTGTGCTTATCCAAACTCAAGAAAATTCCACCCACGGAGCTGTTGTAAAAGTTATGGATGCGGCTCGCAATGCAGGAGTTACAAGCGTTTCCTTGGATGAAATTTGATTTATAACTTTGTTAATTTTTAAAAAGTAAACACCCAAAAAGAAGCACTTTTTTAGGTGTTTTTACTTTATAGAAACATCACAAAGGTTAAGAAAGGGGAAATTATGATCGGATCATCCTTCGCCCCACCTCCAAACACTCCTCCTGTTGGTGCAATGACTTTTGCCCCGCAGCAAACAGCACCGGAAGATGCAATTAAAAAACTTGGCCAATTTTTACCCAAAGATTCAAAAGCTAAACAAATTCTCACAGAAATTAAACCTGCTGTAATGTATATGGCATAAGTGCTTTATCCGCACAAAATACCTGCAATACAAGCAGAAATATAAGAAGCAAATGTCCCGCAGATAAGAGCCCTAAAGCCCAACTCTGCCAAGTCTTTTCTCCTTGAAGGAGCCATTGTCCCAATACCACCTATTTGAATTGCAATAGATGTAATATTTGCAAAACCGCAAAGTGCAAAAACAGCAATCACATAACTTTTATGAGAAAGCCCTGTGATTTTTACCAAATCAAAATAGGCAAGAGTTTCATTGAAAGCTAACTTTGTACCCAACAAAGCCCCGACTGTGCTTGCTTGATCCAAAGAAACCCCCATCAAAAAGGCAAATACCGAGAATATTTTACCCAAAATCAACTTCAAAGAAAGATGGGTCAAATCAACCCCGATTGATGATAAGTGGAATATATTATGCAACAAAGTGCCAAACCCTGCCAAAATCCAATCAATCATCGAAATTAAAGCTATCAAAGCGATAAGCATTGCAACGATTTTTATCGCAATATCCATACCGTCTGATGCCCCTTGAGAGATTGCATCAAGAACATTAACATGAGTTTTTTCTGTTTCTATTTTGATAGAATTTTTTGTCTCAGATTCTTCAGTTTCAGGATAAACTATCTTTGAAATCACAAGCGCACCCGGTGCCGCCATAATACTTGCCGCAAGCAAATATTCAGCAGGAATCCCAATAGAAATATAAATTGCCATAACAGCTCCTGCAATACATGCCATGCTTCCTGTCATTGAGGCCAAAATCTCAGAACGAGTCATCCCCTCGAGATAAGGTTTGATTGTAATCTGGGCCAAAATTTGACCGACAAAAGAGCTTGCAACATTTGATAGAGCCTCAGCACCTGAGACTTGCATGATTTTGTTCATTGCTTTGCCTAAAAAGGCGATGAGTTTTTGCATTACACCATAATAATAAAGAATATTGACCAAAATCATAACAAAAATATTCGCAGGAATAAGCTTAAGAGCAAAAATCCCCGCATCAGACTGAAAAACCTGACACATGCGATCAGGATTACAGGTCAAAACACCGAAAACAAAATCAGCACCCTGCATAGAAAAAGCCAAAATATGCTGGATAAAAAGCCCGATTTTTGCAAAAATCATCTGCCCCAAAGGCACTTTAAGCACAAATACCGCAAGTAAAATCTGTAATAAAAGCCCATTCACAACAGTCTTCACAGATATTGCCTTTTTATTATTGGACATCAAATATGAAAGCCCCAAAATAAAAATTATACCTATAACGCCAAAATATCTATCCACGTTTTGAACCCTCGTAAATCTGTTTCCATAATTATAACCTAAAAAGTATAAAATAAGCCGAGCTCATCAAATGGCTCGGCCTATTTAAACTTAGCAAAAATTTGCTCTAAATATCAATGTTTGTGGCATAAATCGCATTTGTTTCGATGAAATCGCGTCGAGGTTCGACCTTATCGCCCATCAAAATATCGAACAAATCATCACACATCGCTGCATCGTGGATATCAACTTGCAATAATGTACGATTTTGCGGATCCATTGTAGTTTCCCACAATTGTTGAGGCATCATTTCACCAAGACCTTTGAAGCGCTGGATATTCAATCCTTTTTTGCCGCGTTCTTCGACGATTTTTTGCAATGTTGAGAAATTTTTGATAGGACATTCTGTCTTTTCATCAATTATCAATTTGAGAACATTCTCTTCTTCAAACAAGAAATCACGAATATTAGGATAAGCTTGTTGAATACGCTTAAACTCAATACCCTTAATCAAATGAGGAGTAATCGCCAAAGGAGCTTTTCCTTCTTCTCCAAAAGTAAACTCAAGAGTATAACCAGCCCCATCAGCGTTATGCTTGATAGAAGTAGAATAAGAGGACGCACCGTCCACATTATAATTCAGGGCATGATCTTGAAGATAATGATTTACATATTCATTAACTTTAGTAATTGTCTCTTCAAAAACAAAATCA